>QFPD01000194.1 GCA_003248845.1 Microbacterium sp.
ATGCCGACGCGACCGACGACGTGCTTCTCGTGCACCTGACGAGCGACGGTCAGGTGCAGTCGGTCACGAGCGCCGACTGACCGGGCGCAGGACGCGGAAGGCGTCTACACCGCCTGCGCGAACTCGGTCTCCTTCGCGAGGTGCGACAGGTGCGCGGGGATCGGGCGCCGCTTCGAGAGCATCGACTGCGCCCAGAGGCGACCAGCCCGGTATGACGAGCGCACGAGAGGACCCGCGAGCACGCCGAGGAATCCGATGCGCTCGGCTTGCTCCTTGAACTCGACGAACTCCTGCGGCTTGACCCAGCGTGCCACGGGCAGGTGCCGGGGCGAGGGCCGCAGATACTGCGTGATGGTGATGATGTCGGTGCCGGCATCGTGCAGGTCGTGGAGCGCCTGTACGACCTCCTCCGGCTCCTCACCCATGCCGAGGATGAGGTTCGACTTCGTGATGAGCCCCGCCGCGCGCGCCTGCGTCAAGACATCGAGCGAGCGCTCGTAGCGGAACGCCGGGCGAATGCGCTTGAAGATGCGCGGCACCGTCTCGACGTTGTGCGCGAAGACTTCGGGGCGTGCGTCGAAGACCTCGTTCAAGAGGTGCGGTTCGCCGTTGAAGTCCGTCGCGAGGAGTTCGACGCCCGTGCCCGGGTTGACGGCGTGGATCTGACGGATCGTCTCCGCGTTCAGCCACGCTCCGCCGTCCGGGAGGTCATCGCGGGCGACGCACGTCACCGTCGCGTAGCGCAACTGCATGCGCCGCACGCTGTCAGCCACGCGGCGCGGCTCGTCCGTGTCGTAGTCGGCGGGTTTGCCGGTGTCGATCTGGCAGAAGTCGCAGCGACGCGTGCACTGCGACCCGCCGATGAGGAACGTCGCCTCGCGGTCCTCCCAGCACTCGTAGATGTTCGGGCAGCCGGCCTCCTGGCACACGGTGTGCAGCTGCTCGCCCTTCACGAGCGACTGGAGGGCCTGGTACTCGGGCCCCATCTTCGCTTTCGTGCGGATCCATTCGGGCTTGCGCTCGATCGGCGTCTGCGCGTTGCGGATCTCGAGCCGGAGCAGCTTCCGGCCCCCCGTGTCGACGGACGGACCCGAGGGAGCGCCAGCTCCGCAGGCGACGGCGCCGTCGGGAGCGCCAGCTCCGCAGGCGACGGCGCCGTCGGGAGCGCCAGCTCCGCAGGCGCTCATGCGGCGACCTCCGACGAGGCGAAGGATGCCTGGAAGCCCGCGATCACGGCATCGACGACGTCTGCGGGACGCACATCGCGACCGAGCACCTCGCTCATCGTCGTGACACCCGCATCGGAGATGCCGCACGGGATGATCTGCGAGAAGGGCAGCAGCGAGTTGTCGCAGTTGAGAGCGAAGCCGTGCATTGTCACGCCGCGCTGGACACGGACGCCGATCGCCGCGATCTTGTCCTCGGAGAGCGGTCGGCGCACCCAGACGCCGCTGCGGCCCTCGACGCGGTACCCCTCGATGCCGAAGCCGGCGAGGACGTCGATCAGGATGCTCTCGAGTCGCCGCACGTGCGCCACAACGTCGACCGGTTCGCGCAGGCGTACGATGGGATATCCGACGAGCTGACCGGGACCGTGCCATGTGATCTTGCCGCCACGGTCGACGTCGATCACGGGGGTGCCGTCGGTCGGCCGCTCGTGCCGCGCTGTGCGCGCGCCCGCCGTGAAGACGGGCTCGTGCTCGAGCAGCAGCAGCGTGTCGGGGCGGGTGCCGGTGACCACATCGGCGTGGATCTCACGCTGTCGTGCCCACGCGTCGGGGTAGGGGATGAAGGCAGGGGCGAGTCCCACCGTCTGGACGTCGAGCATGACGCTCCTTCGCATCGGTTTGTGTACCGCGTCCAACAATACGCCCTCGCTACAGTGACAGTATGAGCTCCGGACGGCCGCGTGCCACTTCGCACGACGTCATCGCCGAAGCGGCGTGCGAGCTTTTCCTGGAGCGCGGATTCGCGCAGACGACCGTCGCGGACATCACGCAGCGCGCGGGCGTGAGCAGGTCGAGCTTCTTCAACTATTTCGGCTCGAAGGCGGACGTTCTCTGGGGCGGCTTCGACGCGCGTCTGGACGCCGCGATCACCGCTCTTGCGGAGGGCGCGGCGCCGCGCGCGGTCCTTCGGGAGGCGGTGGACGCCCTCACGCCCGACAGCCTTGCGCTCGCGATCACGAACGCGGACGCGATGGGTATCGCCGATGACCTCGATGTCGAGCGGGCGGTGCGTCAGGCGCGGCTCGCGCGCGGCATCGCGGCCCGGATGCGCGCCGACGGCGAGCCCTCGCTCGTCGCCGATGTCCATGCCGCCGCGCTCTCCGGGGCGCTCTTCTCCGCGGTCTGGCAGTGGGCCCGATCCGCGCCCGGTCGGCAGACCCTTCCCGCGACGCTCGAAGACGCTCTAGCGGTGTTCCCCGGCGGCGGGCGCGTGCGCCAGATGCGGCTTGTCGTGCGTGCGGACGACTTCGACGAGGCGCTCGCGTTCTGTCGCGACGAGATGGGGATGCCGCAGTCCGCAGCGTACGAGGCCGACGGAGGAGCGCGCGTCGCGATCCTCGAGGCGGGGCGCGCAACCGTCGAGATCGCGAACCCGGCGCAGATCGCCTTCATCGACGGGGTGGAGACCGACGGCGACGCTCCGAGCGACCCTCTGCGGGTCGCTCTGGAGGTGGGAGACACGGTCGGCACGGTGGCGGACGTGGTGGATGCCGGGGCGCGCGTCGAGGCGTCCCCGCGCATCACGCCGTGGAACTCCCTCAACGCGCGCCTGCGCGGGCGAGCCGGCGTGCAACTGACGATCTTCCAAGAGCTCGAGCGCTGATCCGGCCCCGGTCCGTCCTCCCGTAGAATCGAGCCATCATGGCGACTTTCGGCACTCTCTCCGACCGGCTCACAGAGACCTTCCGCAACCTCCGCACGAAGGGCAAGCTGACGCCCGCGGATGTCGACGGGACGGTGCGAGAGATCCGCCGGGCACTCCTGGATGCCGACGTCGCGCTGGTCGTGGTCAAGGACTTCACGGCGAAGGTGCGCGAGCGTGCGCTCGGTGATGAGGTCAACCGCGCTCTCAATCCTGCGCAGCAGGTCGTCCAGATCGTCAATGAAGAGCTCATCGCGATCCTCGGCGGCGAACAGCGCCGCCTGCAATTCGCCAAGACCGCGCCCACCGTCATCATGCTCGCGGGCCTCCAGGGTTCGGGCAAGACGACGTTCGCGGGCAAGCTCGCCCGCCAGCTCGAGAAGGACGGTCATACCCCCCTCCTCGTCGCCGCCGACCTCCAGCGTCCGAACGCCGTCAATCAGCTCCAGGTCGTCGCGCAGCAGGCGGGCGCCGCGATCTATGCTCCGGAACCGGGGAACGGTGTCGGGAACCCTGTCCAGGTCGCCCGCGACGGCGTCGAGACGGCGCGCCGCCAGCAGCACGACGTCGTCATCATCGACACCGCCGGACGCCTCGGCGTCGATGCGGAGCTCATGAAGCAGGCTGCCGATATCCGCAAGGCCACGGACCCCGACGAGGTGCTCTTCGTCATCGACGCCATGATCGGCCAGGACGCCGTGAACACCGCCAAGGCCTTCCAGGACGGCGTCGACTTCACCGGTGTCGTGCTCTCCAAGCTCGACGGCGACGCGCGCGGCGGCGCGGCGCTCTCCGTGGCATCCGTCACCGGCCGCCCCATCATCTTCGCTTCCACGGGCGAGGGCCTCGACGACCTCGAAGCCTTCCACCCCGACCGCATGGCGAGTCGTATCCTCGACCTCGGTGACATCCTCACTCTCATCGAACAGGCGCAGCAGGCGTTCGATGAGGAGGAGGCGCGGAAGGTCGCCGAGAAGCTCGCGACCGAGCAATTCACGCTCGAAGACTTCCTCGACCAGCTGCAGCAGGTCAAGAAGATGGGCTCGATGAAGAAGATGCTCGGGATGCTCCCCGGCATGGGCCAGATGAAGCAGCAGCTCGACCAGTTCGACGACCGCGAGATCGACCGCACCGAGGCCATCATCCGATCGATGACACCGGGGGAGCGCCGCAATCCCAAGGTGCTCAACGGCTCGCGGCGCCTACGCATCGCGCGGGGCTCGGGCATGACGGTCACTGACGTCAACCAGCTCGTGCAACGCTTCGAGCAGGCGGCGAAGATGATGAAGACCGTCGCGCGCGGCGGGGTGCCTTCGATGCCGGGCATCGGCTCGCTCGGCGGCAAGCCGGGAGCCTCGAGCAAGCGCGGCAACAAGCAGAAGAGCAAGGCGGGTTCACGGTCGGGGAATCCCGCGAAGCGCGCTGCCGAGAACGCGGGCATCGCGGCGGCCCCCGCGGCGCCGACCGGCTCCGGATTCGGTCTCGGCGGCGGAGGCGCACAGCCGAGCGAAGCGGACCTCGCCGAGATCCAGAAGCTCTTCGGCAAGGGCTGAGCCTCAGCCGGACAAGCGGCGGTCAGAGAGTGACGCCGGCGTCGTCGAGCGCTCGCGCGACGGCGTCGCTGAGGACTCGTTGGCCCTGCTCGTTGGGGTGTTCGCCGTCCCACTGGAGGAGCTGAGGGTGATCGCGCAGCGGCTGGCCGATCGAGACGAAAACGCCCCCGACCTGACTCGTGCCACTTGAGCGCTGATTCGGCGGTCGTTGGTCGTTCTGCCCTGATTTTCCGGGGTTCGGGGTCGGCGGGTTACGCACTAACGGCGG
>QFPD01000010.1 GCA_003248845.1 Microbacterium sp.
CCACGGCGTCGGCGACGGTGGCGGCGTAGAGCTGGCCGCCGGTGGGGCCGGGGTGGATCTCGTCGCCGGCGAGGTAGTCGAGGTGCGGCGCGATCGCCTGTGACCAGTCGGCGAGCACGACGCGCGGGTGCGACGCGGCGAAGGCGGCGAGTTCCGCGTTGACGCCGGGGATCCAGTCGCGCGGCGCATAGGCCGTCACGAGCACGAGCGAGCGGTGCGGGCCGAGGGTGTCGTAGATCTCCTGCAGGTCGTCGGCGTCGACGGGGCCGTTGGTCCCGAGCCCGACGACGAGGTAGTCGCGCAGCGCGCCCTGCGCGGACAGCCCGTCGATGATCTCGCCGCCCGCCCACATCGATCGCGACACGGCGGCGTCGACCTGGATTCCGGGGAATCGCCCCAGCAGTCCCTCGGCGGAGGCGAGCATCACCGAGTCGCCGACAGCTGTGATGCGGTCGCCGCTCACTTCGGCGGGCGGCGGGGGCAGTGGCTTGCCGTGTCGGCCCGTGCGTGGCGTCGCATCCGAGGCAGGAGAGGGGCTCGGTGCGGCGCCGAGTGCGCTCGGTTCCGATGCGGGTCGCGGTGTCGTCGCTGCGGACGGCGCTGCGGAGGCCTCCGCCAGCGCTCGAGCTCCCGCGGCGACGACGGCCTCGCTCGAGGAGACGGCCGGGGCTGCGGCGACAGCGGCCGTCGTGGCGCCCACCACGAGGACGCCGGCGGCGAGCGTCGTGAGGGCACCGAACCGCCGTGCGGGCGCGCCGCCGAGGCGTGCGCCGAGCGCGCGCAGAGCGCCGCGGAAGCCGAGGCGTCGCACGGGCTGCTCGAGCAGACGATAGGACAGCGCCGCCGCGACAGTCGTGACGAGGGCCGCTGCGATGCCGACGGGAATCGGCACCGTGGCATCCGTGAATCGTCCGACGGCCGCCTGCCCGAGGAGGACGACGACGGGCCAGTGCCACAGGTAGATTCCGTACGACCGCTCGCCGACCCAGCGCAGCGGCGCGACGTCCAGCGCCGCCCCGAGCGGCGATGCCGGGTGAACGGCCGCGGCGATGAGGGCGGCCGTGGCGAGGGATGCCGCGAGCGGCACCATCGGATAGTTCGACGCGCCGCCGGGCCACGCGGAGATGACGACGAGCGCCGCGAGCGCGACGACTCCGACCGCGGCGAGCGTCGCGGCGATGTTGCGCGTTGCGGCGGGAACGAGTGCACCCTCGGGGCGAACGAGTGCACCCTCGGGGCGGACGAGTGCACCCTCGGGGCGAACGAGTGCACCCTCGGGGGAGGGGGAGGGGGAGGGGGAGGGGACGAGCGCGAATGCGAGGGCGACTCCGAGCAGGAGGCCGAACGCGTGCGTGTCGGTGCCGAAGTAGGCGCGAGTGATGCTTGCGCCGCCCGCTTGCGCGGCGACTGCCCACACCCCCGAGCCGGTCGCCAGCGCGAGCGCGACGGCGACACGGGCGACGCGGCCGCGCACGAGCAGCACGAGTGGCAGCAGCAGCGGCCAGAGGACATAGAACTGCTCTTCGACGGCGAGCGACCACAGGTTCCGCAGCAGCTCGGGCTGGCCGCCCGCCATGCCGCCCGAGAAGTACGACGTGCCGGCGGCGATCGACAGCCAATTGTACGAGAAGGTCGCCGCCCCCAGCACCTGCCGGCCGAGGCCGACGAGCACATCGCCGCCGACGAGCCACGCCGCGCTCGCGCTCACCGTCACGACGAGGGCGAGTGCCGGCACCAGTCGCCGCGCGCGGCGCACCCAGAACGCGCGCAGTGCGATGCGGCCGGTCGCCGCCCGCTCCCGCAGCAGGAGCGAAGTGATGAGGAACCCGGAGATGACGAAGAAGGCATCCACACCGACGAATCCGGAGTGCAGGAACGCGCTCGGGAACAGGTGGTAGACGACGACCAGCAGGACCGCGACGGCACGAAGACCGTCGAGTCCCGCGTAGCGGGGCGCAGGGGAGGAAGGCATGACGAAGTGAGGGGTCGAACGGGGGAGGGGGGCGGCACGACAAGTGTACGTCGCGACCCTGAACGCAGAAGGGCCCGCGCCCGCCCGGCTAGGCTGACGGGGTGCGTCTGCGCCTCGATCTCGCCTACGACGGCACCGCCTTCCGCGGCTGGGCGCGGCAGCCCGGGCTGCGTACGGTGCAGGGCGTGCTCGAGCACGCGATCACCCGCGTGCTCGGCGGCGAGCCGCAGCTCGTCGTCGCCGGACGGACGGATGCCGGGGTGCATGCGGCGGCGCAGGTCGCCCACCTCGATCTCACCGAGGCGCAGCTCGCCCGCCTGCGCAAGGGACGCAACCCCACGCCCGAGGCGCTCGCCGCCCGCCTGACCGGCGTGCTCGGCCCCTACCCGGACGTCGCCGTGCATCGCACCGCGGAAGCGGCGCCCGGCTTCGACGCGCGCTTCTCCGCCGTCTGGCGCCGATACGAGTACCGCGTCGCCGACTTCGCGACCGCCTACGATCCGCTCGAGCGAGCCCGCACGACGACCGTGAAGGCGCACCTCGACGTCGCCGCGATGGATGCCGCGGCCCGCTCCCTGCGTGGCCTTCACGACTTCGCGGCGTACTGCAAATGGCGTGAGGGCGCGACGACGATCCGCACGCTGCTCGAGTTCGGGTGGCGGCGCGACGACCTCGGCATCCTCGTCGCGAACGTCAAGGCGGATGCCTTCTGCCACAGCATGGTGCGCGCCCTCGTCGGAGCGTGCGTCGCTGTCGGCGAAGGACGGCTGGATGCCGCCGACGTCTCGCGCATCCGCGACGAGGGCGTGCGCACGGCCGCGGTCAAGGTGCTCGCGGCGCGCGGCCTCACGCTGACCGAGGTCGGCTACCCCGCCGACGACCTGCTCGCCGCGCGCGCCGAGCAGACCCGGGCGCACCGCTCTCTCGACACCGACTGACCACACGCGGCCGACACCCACGCAATGCTGTGTCAAGACTGGGCGGATCCCCGGTTTGCGGGCCTAGGCTGGCGGCACCATGAAGGTGATCTCGTACAACCTCAACAAGCACAAGGCGATCGGCGAGCTCGACGATCTCGTGGAGTCGACGGATGCCGACATCCTGTGCCTGCAGGAGGCGGAGACCGACGCGCTCCCCGCGGAGGTCGCCGGCTTGCAGCTCGTCGATGCGACGGCGCGCAACCGGCTGGGGCTTGCGGTGTACCTACGGGCGAACACGTTCACGGCGCTGGAGGTGCGCACCCTCGCCCTGAAGAAGTCGCTGCATGATCGCGTGCTCAAGCCTGCCGAGGAGCGGATGCTCGCGGTGCGCGTCCGCGACATCGATCACGGGCGCGAGCTCATCGTCGCGAGCTTCCATGCGGCGCCGCTGACAGCGCTCAACTCATTGCGGCGCAAGCAGATCACGGCGGCGCTCGAAGAACTCGCGGGCCTCGGCGATCGCCTGCCGATCCTCATGGTCGGCGATTACAACTACCCCGTGTTCAAGGAGAACCTCGGTCAGAAGGTCCGCGAGGCAGGGTACGAGCTGAGCCTCAGCGACGCACGCACGTACACGAGGTACAAGTTCTTCCGCGGGCACTACGACTTCGCGACGAGCGTGGGATTCGAGATCGAGACCGTGACGACGTTGCCGCAGGGGCGCAGCGATCACCTGCCGATCCTCGTGACCGCGACCGTCACCTCACTGTCGCCCGCCTGAGACGCCGGATGCGGCCGGTACGCGCGGCGAATGCGGGCGACGCGCGTCCTCAGAGGCGCCGGTCCGTGTGCGCCGGCCGCGACGGGTAGGATAGATCAAATCGTCCGAGCAAGGGGCATCATGGCAAATCTCCAGGGCTGGCACCTGATCGTACTTCTCATCGTCATTCTGCTCCTCTTCGGCGCGACCAAACTCCCGGCTCTGGCGCGGAGTATGGGTCAGTCGGCTCGTGCGTTCAAGCACGAGATGAAGGAGATGAAGGCGGACGAGGCGGCGGACAAGACGGCCCCGGCCGCAGCGGTCGTCGAGGACGAGGCCGCGCGCAGCGCAGCGGTTGATCAAAGCCGTCCCTCGAACTGAGCATGATCAAGAGCGCCGCCGCGAAGGCGGCGAACGAGGGTACTCGTTCGCGTGACAAGCGCATGTCGTTGGGTGCGCATCTGGTCGAGTTGCGTCGACGATTGATGATCGGTGCTCTCGCCGTCGTGATCGGGATGGTCGTCGCGTTCTTCATCACCGACCCCGTCATCTGGCTTATCACCGAACCCATCCGCGTCGTTGCTGAGAAGCGCGGCGCCGAGGCGAGCGTCTCGCTCATGTTCAACACCGTGACGGGTGCGTTCGACCTTCGTCTGCGCATCTCGTTCGCCCTCGGCATCCTGCTCTCCGCTCCGATCTGGATGTGGCAGATCTGGGCCTTCCTCATGCCCGGACTCACGAAGAAGGAGGTGCGGTACACGGTCGGATTCGTCGCTGCCGCAGTACCGCTGTTTTTCGCGGGGTGCTTCGTCGGCTGGCTCGTCATGCCACACATCGTCGAGATCATGGCCGGATTCACGCCCAACGGCGCCGCCAACTTCTTCACCGCGGCGTACTACTACGATTTCGTCTTTAAACTCCTGCTCGTGGTGGGCGTCTCCTTCGTTGTGCCGGTCTTCCTCGTGGCGCTGAACCTCGCCGGCATCATGAGTGGGAAAGCGATTCTCAACGGTTGGCGCGTCGCCGTACTGATCGCGACCCTCTTCGCGGGCCTCGCGACGCCCGCGGCCGACCTCGTGAGCATGTTGATGCTCGCGGTCATCCTGGTGGTGCTCTTCTTCGCCGCGGCGGGTCTCTCGATGCTCTTCGACCGCCGCCGGATCAAACGTGCGGCCGCTCTCGACGCCGCGTCGGCGAGCGAGGTCTGAGCGGTGTTCTTCGGACTCGATGTCGAAAAGCTCGTCGTGCTCGGCTTGCTGGCCGCCGTGATTCTTGGACCCGAGAAGCTGCCTGGCATCGCGCGGTCGGCCGCGCACTTCCTGGCGCGGGCCCGGGGCTGGGCACAGGAGGCGAAGGCGCGTGTGAAGGAAGAAATCGGCGATGACGCCACTGAGCTCGAATGGCGAGCCCTCGATCCGCGTCAGTACGATCCCCGTAGGATCATCCGCCAGGCGTTGCTGGAGGAGCCCGCGGTGAGCGAGCCCACAGTGAGATCCGCCGTGCGACAGCCCGATCTGAAACCAGACCCGAAGCCCGATCTGGAACCCGCCCGTGACCGTGTCGAAGGAGATGCGTCGTGACGGGGAGTGCTTTTCGCCGGGGACGATCCCCGTTGCCCGCCCGTCGTCTTTCGCGTGGCTGGGCCGCAGCCACCGCTACGCTGCTGGCGGCCATCCTCGTCGGCTGCGGACCGGCGCCGTGGACGCAGGATCAGGGCTCCCCCTCGCCGACCGTGACCTCCTCTCCGGTGGCCCCGCCGGTCTCGAACGACCTCTCCGGCGGCGCCACCGAGCGGACGCTCACCGCGGGCGCCGTGAGCGCGACGGTCAACTACTGGTCGACGCTGCGGATGGACCGGTGGACAGCCACCGCCGTCAAACCCATCAGCCTCTCGATGGTCACGACGATCACCCCCAACGACGGCCAGAAGGTGTACCTGCAGCGCGCCACGATGACGGCGGTCCCCGGCAACGCGACGCAGAGCTTCGCCCCGCTGGACCCCCAGGTCGACCAGTCGACGGTCGCTCCCGGATACCTCGTGCTCTCCCCGTACAGCTACTCGAACACGTTCAACGTGGGTGCCGTGCCCGCCGACGCGACCTTCGTGACGATCCAGTTCGACTACGATTTCCTCGTGCAGACGACGCCGACCTCGACCGAGTACGCCAAGCAGACCGCGAGCGACACCCTCACGGTCGCGATCGCTGCGCCGGCCGGCTGAGAGACGCAGAGCGGGCCTGAGAGCGGCAGAGCGAGCCGGAGAGCGCTCGAGACCGGCTGAGAGCGCCCCGAACCTCAAGATCACGTCAAGAACCCGTTCAGGTTCCCGCAAGCGGGCGCCTGTGCGCGTGGCCGCTCCTTAGCATTGCGACGTGACTTCCGCTTCCTCCACCGCCGCGCGTGTCCGCGCGATCGCCCTCACGGCTTCCGCCGTGCTGCTGCTGACATCGCTGACAGGGTGCTCGCAGATTGCGAGCGCCTTCAACGGTCTGCAGCAGGAAGCCGTCGCGACGCCGTCGCCGAACCCGTCGTCGACCGTGGCGACGATGCCCTTCGACTCCCAGTTCACCTACGACGGGTCGGTGTCGCTCACGACTGACGTCGCCGACGGTCTCGAGGTGCGCCTGGATGTGTGGGCGGCCGACCCGAAGCGCACGCAGGAATGGAGCCCTGACGGGGAGAAGACATTCGGGTTCGCCGTCAACGTGTACGACCACCGGGTCGACGAGAAGGCGGTGCTGACGCAGAAGCGGCGCGTGTACCTGTCGATGGTCAGCATCACATCGCAGCTGTCGCAGTCGACGGTGGGTGCGCAGCAGATCACGTCGCCGTTCCAGTTCTCGGCCGATCCGCGCACCCTCGTTCCCACCGATACGCTCCGCTCTGACCGCGGGTTGCTTCTGAACAGCTACCAGGGCGGACTCCTCGTGCCGGAGACGACGATCCACCAGCTGCCGGCAGACGCCTACGGGATCACGCTGCAGTTCGCGCTGCAGATCTGGGTGGAGGGCTCCGCCAACACGGACACGAGCTTCGCACAGCAGACCGTCTACCAGGTTCTGCCGATCGCCATCTTCTCTCCGAGCACGACGACTGAATAGTCTTGTCTGCATAGCAGACGCGAGGTACACATCGTGAGCACGCCTTTTGAATCCGGCCGGCCGTCCGTCGATCCGCACATCCCCGCAGTGCCGGTGCCTGCGAAGTCGTACTCCTTCGACGCGCATGACGCGGCTCTGCACCCGGCGGACCTCGAGATCGCAGACTTCGATGACTTCTCGTCTGTGCTCGAGCACTCGACGGTGCACCGTTCGACGATCGGGTGCGTCGTGCCGGCGTACAACGAGGAGGAGTCGATCGCCGACGTCCTCCGCTCGCTCCTCGGCCAGAGCCGTGTGCCCGACGTCATCCACGTCGTCGTCAACAACACGTCGGATGCCACGGTCAAGATCGCCTCGGAGTTCTCCGGCCCGCACGAGATCACGACCGAGCTCGGCGAGCAGTTCACCGAGGTGTTCGTCCACGACATCGGCAAGAACCCCGACAAGAAGGTCGGAGCCCTCAACTACGGCTACGCCCTCGTCGAGGGGTACGACTACCTCCTCGGAGTCGACGGCGACACGATGGCCGACCGGCGCGCCGTGGAGTATCTCGAGACCGAGGCGGTCTCCGATTCGCGCATCGGCGGCATCTCGGCGATCTACTCGATCGACGACAAGCCGATCCAGGGGCTCGTCGCGAAGTTCCTCATCGCCGGTCAGCGCACGCAGTTCGCCGCGTTCAACCTGCAGAACCTCCTGCGCGGACGCAACATGGCCGTCCTCGGCGGTCAGTTCTCGATCTTCTCCACAACCGCCCTGCGCGACGTCATGAAGGCGAACCACCAGAACTCGCCATGGGTGAAGGACAGCGAGGTGGAGGACTCTCTCCTGTCCCTGCAGATCAAGAGCGCCGGCTACCTCACCAAGATCAGCCCGTTCGCGCGCGCCGATGTCGGCGGAATGACGACGCTGAAGGGGTACGACGCGCAGCAGGTCAAGTGGACGTACGGGGCGATCGAGCTCATGTGGCCCGGCCAGCGCGGCGACACGAAGGGCCAGCCCTTCCACCCGAACCTGCGACTGCGCTGGTTCGAGCAGTTCTCGATGCTGACGAACCTGTTCGTGCGCGTCGCGTTCCTGACGCTGCTGATCGCGTCGCTGTCGATCAACGCGTTCGTCTTCTCGGCGTGGTGGCTGATCCCGCCCGTCGTGGCCGTGCTCCTGAACCTGCGCGTCGCGCGCACGATGCAGAACTGCGACTCGCGGGATCTGATGTTCGCGGGTTTCATCTTCCCCGCCGAGATTTTCATGTGGATCCGCATCAGTCACTTCCTGAGGTCGTGGACGCGCTTCCTCTCCCGTAAGAAGGTCGACAACTGGGCGATGCAGGCGAAGGCGGAGCGCGGTGGCGGCAGCATCGGGCACTGGGTGCCGTTCATCATGCTCGTCGTCGTCGCGGTCGCCGCGGCCGTCATCTGGCACATGCTCTCGCCCGTGACGCAGTCGGCCATCCTGTGGGTCGGGTGGCCCGTCGTCGGCGTGGTCACGGTCATCCAGACCGTCCTGATGGCGTTCAAGCTCCTGCGCCGCCACCAGGGCTTCACCGTCTGATGACGGCGGTGGATGCCGCTCAGGCGGCGCGTTCGGAGGTCAGCCGGTAGCCGACGCCGCGCACCGTCTCGATGTAGCGTGGGTTCGTCGGGTTGTCGCCGAGCTTGCGGCGGAGGTTCGTCATGTGCGCTTCGATCGCGCGCTTGTCGGCCTCGCCGACGAAGTAGCTCGTGACGTACGACTCGCCGCGCAGCACGAGCGTCAGGTCGGCCTTGCTGCGGACGCGGCGCTTGGACTCCATGAGGGTCGCGAGCAGATCGAACTCGGTGCGGGTGAGCTCGAGCTCGGCGCCGCCGATGACCGCGGTGCGCTGTTCGGGGTTGACCGACAGGTCGCGGTGGGTGACCCAGCCGGGGCCGGCGATCTCGCCCGCCGTATGGCCGACGGTCGCGAGGTCCGAGCCCGGCTCGGAGTACTGCGGACCGGCGGTCGACGGGACGATGATCGGCTGGGCGGCGGGTGCGCTCGGCGGAGCGGGCTGCGCGTATGCGGGCGGCGGAGCCGGTTGCGAACGTACGTCGTCGAAGCCGTAGGGCGGGCCGGAGGGCGTGGCAGGAGTCGATCGCTGATCGTATGCCGCCGGCGCGCTGTAATCCGGGGTGCGGATGCCGGGGCGAGCGCCCGGGAATGATGGCCCGGCGACCTCTTGACGGGGCGCGGGCGGTTGATTCTGCGTCGTCGTGCGGGGGCGACGCATGAGCGAATCGACGCGCGCGCGCAGCTCCCGCGGGCGGAAGGGCTTCACGATGTAGTCGTCGGCGCCCGCGCCGAGGCCGACGACGAGGTCGGCCTCCTCCTCGAGGCCCGTGATCATAATGATGTACGTGTCGCTCTGCGCGCGGATGCGCCGGGCCGCCTCGAATCCGTCGATGCCGGGCATGTTGACATCCAGCGTCGTGATCGACGGCTGGTAGGACGCGACGGCGCGAACCCCGTCGATGCCGTTGCCAACCGACACGGTCGAGAAGCCCGCCGCCTCGAGCACTTCGACGATGAGATGACGGATCTCCGGATCGTCTTCGATGATGACGGCGGTCTTGAGGGGCGCGGAGGGGTCGCTCATGGTCCTGACGATCTCCAGTGGGGGGTGTGGAGCCGGATGGTGAGCCACAGTCTAGCCACGCTGTGGACGGGCGGGTGTCACCGCACGCCGCGGGTGAGCTCCTCCGCGCCCGCCGGCCACCAGTGCCCGGCGGGCGGGCCGCCGTTGCAGGTGCCGTCGCTCTCGCCCGGCGGTTTGATCCAGATGTTGGTGTCGACGACGTCGTCGCCGAAGGTCCCGCCCGCGTCACCGACCCGCTGTCCGGGCGGATTGCACCACGTCGAACCAGCGCTCGCGACGCCGTTGCGCGACGTGTCGATGATCGCGTGCGTTCCGCCGAGCCGGTCCGAGAGCGCGTGCGCGTAGGCGAACTCGTCGTACGTCGACTGGTAGTTCGAGACGTTGGTGGCGACGCCGCGAACGCGATCGATGATGCCCATCTGCCGGATGAGGGATGCCATGTCGTCCGGGCTGTGCCAGGAGCTGTGGCCCCCGTCGATGTAGATCCACGTGCCGGTGCCGCTCAGGGCGTCCACGGCGGCGGAGAGGTAGCCCGTGCGCGCCGAGATGTCGCCGCACTCGCTCGCGAGGGCGATGCTGTCGGGCTCGAGGACGACGATCTTCTGCACGTCGGGCGCGGTGCGCAGGGCCGCGCCGATCTCGGCGACCCACGTCGGGTAGTCCTCCGAAGAGAGCCCGCCCGCGGAGTGGTTGCCGCAGTCGCGGTCGGGGAGGCCGTACACGACCATCGCGGCGGACTTGCGCTGATCGCGGGCCTGCGAGACGAGGCTCACGACGGTGCCGCCGACGGCGCCGATCGGGTCCTGCTCAGGCGTGAGCCAGTACGCCGTCGGCTGTGCGCCCAGGTACTGCGTGGCCGCGGTGGCGTCGGCATCCATGTCGATGTGGTCGAGCGCCTGGACGGCCTTCGACTGTTCGGGCGCGATGACGACGGTGCCGACCGCGGGGGGCTGCGCCGTCATTCGGAACACTCCCTGCGTGATGACGATGCCGAGCGTGGCGATGAGGGCGATCACGACGATCGCCGCGATCACGGCGAGGATGATGATCGCGCGGGTCGACGGGCGCCGTGGCGTCCATCGCCGTCGTGGGGGGCCGACGGTCGCCGCGGGCCGCGGAATGGTCACGTTGACACGCTACTCGACCGGCGACCCTGTCGCCGCGACCACGTTCTCGCGGGGGCGGCGATCGACGACAGGGCGACCTGCCGTGCGCGCCGGGCGGGGGGAGAGCCGGCGTGCTCATCGGATCGATCCTACGGTGCGGGCGGGGCCGCGCCCGCCGCTCCGGCGACGGACAGCGCCCGCTCCCAGCAGTCTCCGCCGGCGAGCTGAGCGGTGTCGGCGGCGGCGGATGCCGCGTCGATGAGGTCGTCGAGGTCGTAGCCGATCTCACCCGCGCTCGCCCATCCGATGCTCACTGAGAGCCGCACGTCGACGGGCTGTTCGGCCGACACTGTCGACACGCGATCGAGCAGTGTGCGCAGGAGTGGCCGGACGCTCGGCTCGTGGCGGGGGAGGAGGACCAGGAACCGGGTCGGCTCGACCTGCTCGAGGTCGGCTTCCGCGGGGAAGACGGCGGTGACGTCGTCGGCGAACCGGTCGAGCACACGGGTGTAGCCGAGTGCCGAGGATGCCTCGCGCAGCGCGGTCGGGTCGTCGAGGCGCACGTCGAGGACCGACCACCAGGAGTCGTCGAGCCGTTCGGCGCGGGCGAGTCGGTCGCGGGCGACGGCGCGGAAGCCGCTGGTCTCTCGCTCTTCGGCGGGTGCCGTCTCGCCGCGCGTGAGCAGGAGGAGGGTGACGAGCGCCGTGACGAGCGCGATGGTTGTGAGGGCGGGGGCGAACTCGGCGGCGACGGGCAGGTCGTCGGCGAGACGGCCGGTGCCGTTCCAGGGGGTGCCGGCCGCGATCCACACGACGGCGTACATCGCGACGATGCCCGCGCCCACGGTGAGGGGGAGGGTGGCGGAGCGGTGCGCGGTGCGGATGCCGGCGAGCTCGATCGCGATGCCGGCCGCAGCGAGGCCTGCGACCCCGGCCGCGACCGCGCGGGTGACGCCGGTGGCATCCGTGCCGTCGGTGGTGGCGAGCGCCGCGATGAGGACGGCGGCGACGACGAGGGTCGGCGCGATCATGACGACGCGACGCCCGCGCCGGACGCGCAGCCCGACCCAGACGAGGCCGAGGGCGAGCACGACGAGACCGCCGATGGCCGCCGGCAACCACGCGGCGAGGGCGTCGTCGGTGCGGTCGTTGTCGTCACCTGCGACGGCGGCGAAGAAGTAGCTGGCGACCATCGCCGACACGAACGCGCCCGACCAGATCGCCGACTCGCGGGATGGGCGCGGCAGGAAGCCGAGCCCGATCATGAGGCAGCAGCACAGGGTCGTGAGCGTGATGAGCATCGCCGGGAGCTGATCGATCACAAGGTCTCTCCGTCCGTTGCGGGGGGCTCGGGCGATCGCGCGGCGAGCGGCAGCCGCACGGTCGCCGTCGTGCCCGCGCCGAGGGCGCTGGCGAGGGCGATCGTCCCGCCGGTCTCTTCGACGATCGTCTGCGCGATCGACATGCCGAGCCCGGTGCCGGCGATGCCGCTCGCGGTCGCGCTCTGCGCGCGGAAGTACGGCGCGAACACGCGGTCGAGGTCATCGGGTGCGATGCCGATGCCGGTGTCGCGCACGGTGAGCACGGCGGTGCCGCCCTCGCGCACGGCGCGAATGGCGACCGTGCCGCCGCGGGGCGTGTATTTGATCGCGTTGCTGACGAGGTTGTCGACCACCTGACGCATGCGGAACCCCTCGCCGGAGATCGGCAACGGCTCGGGCGCGTCGAGCGTGAGGGTGATGTCGGTGGATGCCGCGGCCGGGGCGAAGGCGTCGACGGCGGCGGTCGCGACGGCGCGCAGGTCGAAGCCGTGTGCGGGCTCGGCGGCGCGATTGGTGTCGAGGAGCGAGGATGTGAGGGTGAGCATGCGCTCGGCGCCGACCTCGATGAGCTCCGCATGCTCGCGCGCCGAGGGGCTGAGGTCGTGGCTCTCGACGAGGAGGTCGGCGTGGCCGAGGATCACGGTGAGGGGATTGCGCAACTCGTGGGAGACGGCGCTCGTCGCCGCGCGCCGATCGCGGCGCTCCTTCTCGATGTCGGTGATGTCGACGAGCTCGATGATGGAGACGTCGTCGCCGCCCGGGCCGCCGTCGCGCTCGTGCGCGCTGAGCGCCGCCGCCGACCGCCCTCGGATCGACATCGACAGGGCGCGCCACCGCTCGTCGGGGCCGTACAGCCACAGCACGTCGCCGGTGACGCGCTCGCCGCGCGCGGCGCGAGCGATCGACGTCTGGTCGCGCGGCAGGGCCGTGCCGCGGAAGCCGTCGTACTCGACGGCGCGCGAGGGATGCCGGTAGTCGGTGTCGTCGTAGGCGTAGAGCCGCCGGTAGGCGGCGTTGCTGAGGTCGAGTCGGCCCTGCGCGTCCACGCGGGCGAGGGCGGTGCCGATCGACTCGAACAGGGCGAGGGAGCGCGCCGCATCGCTCGTGTGCCGGGCGAGCGCACGGTCGAGCTGGCGGGACTGCCGCCGGATGAGGTGACGGTACGCGCGCGTGCGCCGCGCGCCCTGGTGGACGGCGACGGCGAGGGAGCCGAGCGTCAGGAGCACGATGACGACCCGCAGCGGCGAGGCATCCGGAGACCACCACTGCGTCACCTGGAAGAGCAGGATCAAGCCGAGCGCGGCGACGATGGTGAGGACGGAGTAGTACGTGGAGATCCACGCGACGGGAAGGATCCAGAGGTACCCGAGCGCCGATTCGGCGCTCGAGAGCAGCCCGATCGCGATGGTGTCGATGAAGGGCACGAAGATCGTGAAGCTCCGTGCACGGAGCCACGGAGTGACGAGGGTGGCGACCGTCGTCGCGGCGAGCAGGGTCAATCCGCCGAGGAATGCCCCCTCGGTGAACAGCCGGGCATCGAGCAGGGCGACGCCGACCGCGACGGCGACGCTGCTCAACGAGACGGCGAGCTGCCACTGCCAGACGGAGCGCGCGATGCCGCCGAGCAGCGCGGCATCCGACCAGCGGCTGCGGGAGCGGGGGGTCATGGGGCCTCACCGCCCGGCTCGGTGACGGCCTCGGCGACGGGCGGGCACGCGGGCGCCACCTCGGTGGCGGCCTGCGCGGACGGCAGGCGCAGCGTCGCGCGCGTGCCGCTGCCCTCGGCGGACTCGATGCGCACCTCGCCGCCGTTGCGGCGCGCGAGCATGCGCGCGATCGTGAGGCCGATGCCCGTGCCCGGCAGGGCGTCGGCCTCGGCGCGTGCCCCCCGGAAGAACGGGTCGAACGCCTGGTCGAGCTCGTCCGCAGGCAGGCCCGGGCCGTCGTCTGCGATCGTGAAGACGACGTCGTCGCCGTCCTGCGCGGCGGTGACGCCGACCTGCCCGCCCGTCGCGACGAACTTCACCGCGTTGGAGAGGAGGTGTCCGAGCGCGCGCTCGGCGTCGGCGCGGTCGGAGCGCAGGGCGACGTGCGGGACGTCGACCGTGACCGTCACGCCCCGCGTCGCGGATGCCGCGGCATGGGTGGTGACGACGGTGGCGGCGAGAGCGGCGGCGGCGACGTTCACCAGCTGCGGCTCGTGCGGGCTCCGCGCGGCGAGGAGGTCGTCGAGCATCACCGAGAGGCGGTCGGTGTTGCGGCGGATGGCGTCGACCCATCCCGCGGCGTCGTCCGGGAGGTCGCGCTCACCGAGGAGGTCGGTGTAGCCGCTGATGATCGTGACGGGGGTGCGCAGCTCGTGGCTCGTCGTGGACAGGAACGCCTCGCGCTGGCGCTCGAGGTCGTACCGCACCTGCAGCGCGGACGTCGTCGCTCGGGCGGCCTCGGCGCGCTGCTCCGCGGCATCGACGGCGACACGGCCGAGCGCGAGCGCCTCGTTGTGCTCCGTGACGGTCGTGACCGTGAAGATCGCGATCGCCGACAGGAAGAGCGTCAGGGTGATGCCGAGGTCGGTGCCCTCCAGGCCGGCCGCGGTGAACGCGCCGAACCCGCGGGTGCTGAACGCGACGATCAGCACGGCGATGGCGAGCGCCTCGATGTGCGCGAGCGGCGGCGGGAACCGCAGGGCGGCCCAGATGAGCGGCAGGAACACGAGGAATGCGAGAGGGAGCGGCAGCAGGGGCCCGAACCCCCCGACGACCGCGAGGACGGCGACGACGATCTGCACGGTCAGTTCCGTACGCCGCGGGAGCGCGTCGCGCGGCGGTGTGCCGGCGCGCCGCGGGGACTCCACCGGCCGCGAGCCCTGGTGGTCGCGCGGGACGAGCAGGGCGAGGGGGGCAATGAGCATGACCGCGGAGAAGTGGGATGCCGCGGTGATGAGGACGATCGGCACAGGAGCCGCACTCACGGTGACGGCGCTGATGGCGCCGGCCATCACACCGAACACGAGCGCCGCGATCGCCGCACTCGCTGCCAGGCGCACGGAGTCGGCGGTCGTGCGCAACAGCGCGTGTCGGCGCCCGCGCAGCACGAGGGCGCACAGCAGCGCGATCTCGATGGTGTCGGCGGCCGCGTAGACGAGCGCCCACGCCACCTCCCGGCCGCCCACCACCATCCCGAGTGCGTTGGCGGCGAAGATGACGAGGATCGCGAGCGGGCGATGCCGTGCCGGCGCCCGGAGTGCGAGGACGGCGCTCAGCCCCGCCGCCGGCCACCAGACCGCGATCGGCAGGCCCGGGACCGTGAACCGCGTCGTCGCCAGCGCGAGCGCGAAGATGCTGACGCCCGCGGCGCACCAGAGGGCGACCGTCCGGCCGCGTGAGGGCGCCGGCGACGTGATGCGCGAACGCGACGCGGCAGGGTCTGCCGTGGGGGCCCTCATACGCTTACGCTATCGGTAAGGCACTGGGGACGCCGGGATCATGTTCTGGAGGCTCCGTGATGGCGAATGTGCTGGTCGTCGACGACGATGCCGATGTGGCTGCGCTCGTGCAGGCCGTGCTGACCAGCGAGGGGCACACGGTCGTCGTCGCGGGTGACGGCGCGCGAGCGCTCGCCGAAGCGGCGACGTTCCGCCCCGACGTCGTCGTGCTCGACTGGATGATGCCCGGCATGACAGGCCTCGACGTATGCCGGGCGCTGCGCGCCGACGACGCCTACGACGAGACTCGGATCCTGATGCTGACGGCGCGGTCGGCGCCGAGCGACATCGAGACGGCGCGCGCCGCCGGGGCCGACGACTACGTTGCGAAGCCGTTCGCCCCGCGTGAGCTGCGCCGCCGCGTGTTGAGTCTCATCGCGTGAGCAGAGCCGTCGGGGCGTCGGCGACCGCGTCCGTCGCGGGCGTGCATGTTTCTGCGGTGAAGACACAGATCACAGGGCGTTCCAGCGTCCGATCGGCCAGAGGATCGCGACAGCGCGTCCGACGATCTCGTCGGAATACACCCATCGCCAGCAGGCGGCTCCGGGCGCTTCCGTGGGGTGGGCGCGACAATTGGCCGCCGAGTCCGAGGATACCGCGCGATGATCGCCCAGCACGAGATACGCATGGTCGGGCACGACGACCTCGTCGAAGCACCGGGCCGATCGCGGTGTGGTGGCACAGTCC
>QFPD01000408.1 GCA_003248845.1 Microbacterium sp.
GTAAGCGAGCGTATGGCGAAGAAAGACGGAGTCATCGAGATCGAGGGTGTGATCTCCGAGGCGCTGCCCAACGCGATGTTCCGCGTCGAGCTGACCAACGGACACAAGGTCCTCGCGACGATCTCCGGAAAGATGCGGCAGAACTACATCCGCATCATCCCCGAGGACCGCGTCGTCGTGGAGCTTTCGCCCTACGACCTCACGCGCGGTCGCATCGTCTACCGCTACCGCTAGACCGGTCGAGAAGTAACACCCCCTCCGCGCTCGCGCGAAGGCCCGGTGAAGACAGCGAGAAAAGAAAATCATGAAGGTCAACCCCTCCGTCAAGCCCATCTGCGACCACTGCAAGGTCATCCGTCGTCACGGTCGCGTCATGGTCATCTGCAAGTCGAACCCGCGTCACAAGCAGCGCCAGGGCTGAGTGGATGCCGGGCTCCCCGGCATCCCTTCGCACACAACTCAATACGAACACACAGGCAGGTTCAGATCCCGTTCGCACATCGAGCGGGGGACACCCCGGGGCGGAGGCCCGGGCACCGATCCTGCTCCACACCTCCACAACTCCTAGGAGCATCGCATGGCACGTCTTGCCGGCGTCGACATCCCGCGTGACAAGCGCGTGGTGATCGCCCTCACGTACATCTACGGCATCGGCCGTACCCGTTCGGCCGAGATCCTCAAGGCCACCGAGATCGACGAGTCGATCCGCGTCAAGGACCTCACCGACGACCAGCTGATCGCCCTGCGCGACCACATCGAAGGCACCTACAAGGTGGAGGGTGACCTGCGCCGCGAGGTCGCCGCTGACATCCGCCGCAAGGTCGAGATCGGCTCCTACGAGGGCCTGCGCCACCGTCGTGGCCTGCCCGTCCGTGGTCAGCGCACGAAGACCAACGCGCGTACGCGCAAGGGTCCCAAGCGCACCGTCGCCGGCAAGAAGAAGGCGCGCTAAGGCGCGGTCCCAGGTTTAGGAGAAACTCATGGCACAGGCCAAGACCGCCGCGCGCAAGCCGCGCCGCAAGGAGAAGAAGAACATCGCGCTGGGCCACGCCCACATCAAGTCGACGTTCAACAACACGATCGTCTCGATCACCGACCCGACCGGAGCCGTCATCGCGTGGGCCTCGTCGGGTGGCGTGGGCTTCAAGGGTTCGCGCAAGTCGACCCCGTACGCCGCCGGCATGGCTGCCGAGTCGGCCGCCCGCCAGGCCGCCGAGCACGGCGTCAAGAAGGTGG
>QFPD01000195.1 GCA_003248845.1 Microbacterium sp.
TCGGCGGTCACGGACGACGCGGCGCGGTGCTGAGCGGCGTCCCCGTCGGCGCGGGCGGCGGCGGCGAGGTCGGCGCGCAGGCTCTTCATGGCTTCGCGCACGCTCCCGCGCACCTCGTCGGCGATGAGGCGCACACTGTCGGCGAGCCCCGCCTCGATGCCTTCGAGGTCTCCCGTGCGGGCGGCGACCTCGGCCCGTCCGGCCTCCGTGATCGCGTAGACGGTCTTGCGGCCGTCGACGGTCTTGGTGACGAGGCCCTCGTCTTCGAGCTTCGCGAGGCGCGGGTAGATCGTGCCCGCGCTCGGGGTGTAGGTGCCGCCGGTGCGGTCGGAGAGTGCCTGCATGAGGTCGTAGCCGTGCCGCGGGGATTCGTCGAGAAGGCTCAGGAGATACAGGCGCAGGTCGCCGTGCGAGAAGACGGGCGCCATGTCAGTGCTCCGGCTCGGTGAGAGATGCCGTCGGCTCGGCCGGGGCGACCGCCGCGCGACGCAGCACCGTGACGGCACCCGAGACGGAGTTCGCGCGCACGTCGGCGAAGCTGCCGCTGAGCTCGCCGACCGAGTCGGTCCAGTTCGTGGGGCCCGACCCCGAGCGCTTGACGCCGTCGACGAGGACCCGTCCGCTCACCGACCGCAGCACGTAGTTGGCGGGCAATCCCTCGTCGAGGCGCACGGTCGTCTCGCCCGAGACGGTGTTGATGTTCACGGCATCCACGCGACCTGACGAGTCGACCAGGACATCTCCCGACACGGTGTCGGCGCCGGCTCTGCGGATCATGCCGGTCGCGGCGATCTCGCCCGACACGGAGTTCGCGTTCAGGGTGCCGTCGAGGCCACGGATCTGCACGTCGCCCGAGACGGCGTTCACGGTCAGGTCGCCGGTGAGCCCGTCGACGATGATGTCTCCCGAGACGGTGTTGAGGCGTGCGCCCGACGCGAGGCCCGACACGAGGGCGCTCGCCGACACGACCCCGAGCGTCAGCGCGACGCCCCGCGGGACGGCGACGGAGATCTCGGCCTTCGGTCCGCCCGAGCCGAAGTTGCGGAACACCTCGAGGAAGTTGTCCCACCGCAGCTGAGGGTGATCGATCTCGACGACGTCGCCGCTGGCCTCGATGCGCAGGTCCTTGATCGTGACGCTGTGCACCTCGATGCGCACGCCCGGCTCGTCGTGGGCGACGACGTCGATCTGCCCGCCGACGAGACCCACCTTGAGCTTTCGGATGTCCTCCAGGTCGATCACGCGGTTCTCGCCCGGCTTGATCAGCCACTTCTCGTCCGACATGTGTTCCTCCGTGTGGATGTGCGCGACTCGAGATATATCGCGTTAGGGTGACAATAACACGATATATCTCGATTCTCCAGAACGCGGATGAGAGAAATCTTGACATTGACGCAACGTCAAGATTTAACGTGGCATCCATGAACGATTGGTCGATCCAGGAGATCGCGAAGCTCGCCGGAACCACGAGCAGGACCCTCCGGCACTACGACGACATCGGGCTGCTGACGCCGAGCGACATCGGCACGAACGGCTATCGCCGGTACGACACCGCCGCACTCGTCCGGCTGCAGCGCATCCTGCTGCTGCGCGAGCTCGGACTCTCGCTGCCGCAGATCGCCGAGATCCTCGCGCGCCCGGCGTCGGAAGAGGATGCGCTCGCGCATCACCTCGCGTGGCTGCACGCCGAGCAGCACCGCCTCGGGAGGCAGATCGCGGCGGTGCAGACGACCATCACCGCACTGAAGAAAGGAGAGGAGCCCATGGCGAAGGACATGTTCGATGGGTTCGATCACACGCAGTACCAGGACGAGGTCACGCAGAAGTGGGGTGCGCAGGCGTACGTCGCTTCCGACCGCTGGTGGCGGGGCATGGATGCCGAGGCGCAGGGCGACTGGAAGGCGCGGACCGCGGCCCTGAACGCAGCCTGGCAGGACGCCGCCGCGCGCGGCGCCGACCCGCAGGGGCAGGAGGCGCAGGCGCTCGCCGCGCGGCACGTGGACTGGCTCCGCGGCATCCCGGGGACACCGGCGGCGGGGGTAGCCTCCGACGGCGACATCGCAGGTTACGTGCGCGGGCTCGGGGAGATGTACGTCGCCGATGAGCGGTTCGCCGCGAACTACGGCGGCGCGGCGGGGGCGGCGTTCGTCCGCGACGCGCTCGCCGCGTATGCCGCGGCGCATCTCGGACGCCTCCCCGACGGCAGACGAAACGGCCCCGGCAGTTGCCGGGGCCGTTTCGTCGGTGCGGCCGAGGCCGCGGGCGTCAGGCCCTGCCGCCGCGCACCACGCGCAGCAGGAACGCGATCAGCGCGATGACGCCGACGATCAGCGCGACCCACAGCAGCCAGTTCAGAGCGGCGTTCATGCCGCCGACGATGGCGAGCACGATGGCGACGACGATGATGATGAGAAGGGCGATGTTCATGGGGGAACTCCTTTCGTGTCGGGCGTCTCTTGTGAAGCGACCCGGGTCTCCGGGGACGGCGGAGACACCCCGACGCTACCGCCGTCGCCGCCCAGCGCCGCCCCCCTTGCGGCAGGTGAGAGCGATGCGATAGGGCCGAGGTATGCCACGAAACCAGACCCCTGCCAGCATCAAGGATCCCGACCTCTACGAGGAGCTCCGCGCGGAGGGCGCCTCGAAGCAGAAAGCAGCCCGCGTCTCGAACGCGGCCGCCCGTGATGGACGCGCGGCCGTCGGTCGCCGCGGTGGTGAGGCCGGCTCGTACGAGGACTGGACCGTCGCCGAGCTGCGTGCTCGCGCGAAAGAGCTCGGCCTCACCGGCTACTCCGGCAAGCGGAAGTCCGAACTCATCGACATGCTGCGCGAGGACTGATGCCGAGACTCAGGACCGTCCGGCCGGGCATCGACCTGGGCTACACCCGGACACGCTCGGGGAGCGGATTCCGGTACACGGATGCCGACGGCGCATCCCTGCCCGCCGCGGAGCGCGAGCGTGCCGCGGCGCTCGTGATCCCGCCGGCGTGGACGGAGGTGTGGATCAGCGCGGCATCCGACGGCCACATCCAGGCGACCGGCGTCGACGAGGCGGGCCGGCGTCAGTACGTGTACCACCCCGACTGGCCGGCGGGACGCGACAAGGGCAAATACGCCCGCGCGCTGCAGCTGGCTGCGTCGCTGCCGCACGCGCGCGGTCGCGTGACGACGTCACTGCGGCGCGACGACCTCGACCGCGAGCGCGTGCTCGCGACGGCATTCCGGCTGCTCGATCAGGCGGCGCCGCGAGTCGGCAGCGCGAAGTACCTCGCGCGTCACGGCAGTCGTGGCCTGACGACGCTGCGGCGCCGGGATGCCGCGGTCGTCACCTCGATCACGAGCCTGCGATTCCGCGGCAAGAGCGGCAAACGTCAGAGTCTCGACATCGACGATGCCGAGCTCGCTGTCGTCGTCGCGGCGCTCGCGGCGGGGCGTCCGGCAGCGCCGCTGCTGGCCTACACGCGCGGCCGCCGGCGGGTGCCGCTCACGCCGAAGGACGTCAATGCCTACGTTCGAGCGATGACCGGGGGAGCGTTCACGGCGAAGGATTTCCGTACGCTCCGCGGCACGATCCTCGCCGCTGACGCGCTCGCCCGGATCGGCCCGGCCGGTTCGAAGCGAGATCGCAAGCACGCAGAAGTTCTGGCCGTGAAGGCGGCGTCGGACGCCCTCGGCAACACACCTGCGGTCGCGCGCAGCTCGTACATCGATCCGCGTGTCTTCGCGAGGTATCGCCGGGGCGTCGTGCTCGACACCGCCGTCTCGCCCGAATCGGCGATCCGCGCGCTGATCCTCGGGTGAGCGGGCGATAGCCTGCGGTCATGGCCCGCGCCGCATGGTTCTCGCCCCTCGTGCTGATCCTCGTGATCTGCGGCGGGGCGGTGGGAGTCGCCGCGCGCGCCGCGCTCACCCTTCCGTTCTCGGCGGGTGCGCACCCCCTCCTCCTCCCCGCGCTCACGCTCGTCATCAACCTGGTGGGTGCGCTTCTGCTCGGCGTCGTCGTCGGAGCGCTCGACGACCGGCATCCCCGGTGGCGCTCGTTCCTCGGGACGGGCGTGATGGGCGGCTTCACGACGTACAGCGCCTTCGCCGTGCACGTCGTGACGACGGGCAGTTCCGCACCGCTCGTCGGACTGCTGCTGGCCGCCGTCACGATCTTCGGCGGGACGTTGGCCGGTGCTGTGGGCCTCGCTCTCGGCCGACGCATCGTCGACCGGCCGGGCGAGATCGAGTCCCCGGAGGAGGCGGAGTGAACGCTCTCGAGATCACGGCTCTGCTCGTCGGCGGCGGGATCGGTGCGGGAGCGCGATACGTGCTCGACGGTGCGATCATGCGCGGGCGCAGCGGCGCGTTCCCCCTCGGCGTCCTGGTCGTGAATGTGCTCGGATCGTTCCTGCTGGGGCTGCTCACCGGCATCCCGCACGTCGCAGCAGTCTGGCTCACCATCCTCGGCGTGGGCGTGCTGGGCGGCTTCACGACCTTCAGCACCGTCGCCGTCGAGACGGCGCTGCTCGCCCAGCGCGGCCGGCGCGACTGGGCGTGGGTGAACCTCGTCGGCACGCTCGTCGCCTGCGTCGTCGCGGCGGCGATCGGCTTCACGATCGGCGGGCTCTTCCCGCGCTGACG
>QFPD01000196.1 GCA_003248845.1 Microbacterium sp.
AGAGCCGCTCGTTCGACTACGACGAGATGGGATTCCCGAAGTGCCAGGACGGCGGCGGCGGGTGCGAGGGCAGGCTCGACCAGATGGTCTGCGGCGAGTGGACGACCTCTACCTACCGCGTGCCCCGATTCGACCGCGTGTGGTGGATGCTCTCGTCGAACCCGTTCGTCATCCTCGCCGACGCGACGCCCACGACATTCGACGTCAACGGCAATCCCGACGACGTGTTCGGCTGGATCAAGACGTCGGCGCGGTCCGCGCAGATCCCGCCCGACCTCGCGCCTGTCTGGGACGGCTGCGACCCCGCATTGTACGAGGGCGGCGGGGCGGACTACACGACCCCCGAGCAGACCGTCGCTGAGACCGTGCCTAGCTGGTTCGTCGGACTCGGTGTGCAGGTCGCGCTCGCCGCGCTGCTGCTGTGGTGGGCGTGGGCGCGTACCCGGACGCCGTCGCGTGCGCTCCCGCCCGGAACCCGCATCGCCTGACGCGACGGGGCGCGAACGAGTGCACCCTCGGCGCGAACGAGTGCACCCTCGGCGCGAACGAGTGCACCCTCGGCGCGAACGAGTGCACCCTCGGGGATGAGGATCCTCTCATCCTGGTGGGTGAGGGGTTCCGTCTTCATGCAGGGGATGCATAGCCTCCTTTCAGCCACTTCCTACCCCCGGAGTGCGCTCTCCCCTGCACGAAAGGCGGACCCCCTTGCAACGACGCATCCTGGCGGTGATCGGAGCGACCCTGCTCACGCTCCCCGCATCCGCAGCCCTGGCGGCGACGCCCGACGACGACGCCGGCGCGCGCTTCTCGGCGTCGTCCTCGCGCGGCGCGATCGACTCGTCGTATACGGCGGGCGCCATCGGCCCGGACGGCCACGTGACCGTCGTCATCGAGATGGAGGGAGACCCCGTCGCCGTCGTCGAGGCCGAGAGCGGCCGCGAACTCAGCGAGGGCGAGCGCGACGACGTCAAGTCGACGCTCACCGATGCGCAGAGCGAGGTCGTGGAGACGGTCGAGAGCACGGGTGGCGAGGTGCAGGCGCAGATGGCGTCGGCGTACAACGGGGTCCAGGCATCCGTTCCCGCCGATCAGCTCGACGCGGTGGCAGAGCTTCCGGGCGTCGTCGCCGTCCATCCCGTGCGTCGCTACTCCATCGACAACGCCGTGTCGGTGCCGTTCCTGGGCGTGCCCGAGGTGTGGCAGAACACCGGGTACACCGGCCAGAACATCAAGGTCGGCATCATCGACACCGGCATCGACTACACGCACGCGACGTTCGGCGGCCCCGGCACGCCCGAGGCGTACGAGGCGGCGCACGCCGCGGGCGACCAGCCTGCCGACCCGGCCCTCTACGGCCCCGACGCCCCGCGCGTGAAGGGCGGCGTCGACCTCGTGGGCGACGACTACAACGCCGATCCGTCGAGCGCGAGCTACCAGCCGGTGCCGCACCCCGACGAGAACCCGCTCGACTGCCAGGGCCACGGCTCGCACGTCGCCGGGACGGCCGCCGGGTCCGGCGTCCTCGCCGACGGCGCCGGATACACCGGCCCCTACGACGCCTCCACGCCGTCGAACACCTTCCGCGTCGGCCCGGGCGTCGCACCGCAGGCCGACCTCTACGCCATCCGCGTCTTCGGCTGCGACGGCTCGACGGACGTCGTCGTCCCGGCGCTCGATTGGGCGGTCGACAACGGCATGGACGTCGTGAACCTCTCGCTCGGATCGTCCTTCGGACGCGGAGACGACCCGGATGCCGTGGCCGCCGCCAACGCCGTCGGCGCGGGCGTCGTCGTCGTGGCGTCCGCCGGCAACGCGGGGCACAGCCCCTATCTGACCGGCTCGCCCGGGTCGGGCGACGGCGTGATCGCGGTGTCGGCGGTCGACAGCGCCGAAGGCTTCCCCGGCGCGACCGTCACGGTCGACGGGCAGGCGGTCGAGGCCATCAACGCCAACGGAGCGTCCCTCGATGGCCTCGGTGATCTCACCGTCGTGCGCCTCGTCGACGACCCCGCGACGCCCGAGAACGAAGCGATCGGCTGCTCGGTGGAGGCCTATACGAAGGCGGGTGTGACAGCGGACGGGAACCAGCTCGCGGTCTCGGAGCGCGGCTCGTGCGCGCGGGTCGCGAAGGCGATCTACGCGCAGCAGGCGGGCGCCGCGGCAGCCCTCATGGTCAACTCGACCGACGACCTGCCGCCCTATGAGGGACAGATCACCGAGAACGCCGACACGGGCGAGCCCTATCTCGTCACGATCCCGTTCCTCGGTGTCCGCTCCTCGAACGGATCCCTGTTCACGACCGGCGCGACCGTCTCGCTCGCGGCGGCGCAGATCGCGAACCCCGGATTCCGGGCCTACGCGTCGTTCACCTCGTCGGGCCCCCGCTCGGGTGACAGCGCCGTGAGCCCCGACGTCGCCGCGCCCGGTGTCTCGATCTCGTCGGCCGCGGTCGGTTCCGGCAACGGCGCGGCCGTCCTCTCCGGAACGTCGATGGCCGCTCCGCACGTCGCCGGTGTCGCGGCGCTGTCGGCGCAGGCGCACCCGGAGTGGAGCGCGCCGCAGCTCGCGGCATCCGTCGTCTCCACCGCCGACCCCGACAAGGTCGTCGGCGAGAGCATCACCATTGGAGGCCTCGGGCTCGTGGATGCCGCGCAGGCCGTCGCCACGACAGTCACGGCGACCGGCGACGCATTCCGAACCGAGAGCGGCTGGGCCCGCGAGGCTGCGCTGAGCTTCGGCTTCCAGGAGTCGCCGCTCGGCTTCGGCGGCATCAAGACGGTCACGGTCCGAAACGACGGGCCGGCGCCGGTGACGTACGACGTCTCGACGACCCCGTCGGCGCAGTCGCTGAAGGCGCGGGTGTTCCTCTCCTCGTCGTCGATCACGGTCGCGCCGGGCAGTTCGGCGAAGATTCTCCTGACGGTGGGCGCCGCGGCGAAGGACGTGCCGAGCTCTGTCGGCGGCGCCGACCAGTTCGCGTACTACGAGATCTCCGGCGACATCACGCTGACGTCGGCGGACTCGACCCTGCGGGTGCCCTACCTGCTGGTTCCGCGCTCCTCCAGCACGGTCTCGAGTGCGACGCCGGCCCTCTTCACGAAGAAGCAGAAGGTCGCCGACGCCACGAAGAAGATCTCGCTGTGGAACCTCTTCGGCGCGCAGCCGAGTTCCGGAGCGGACGTCTACACGTGGGGGCTGTCGGATGAGAAGGATGCCGCGGCATCCCTCGCGGACACCGGATACGACCTGCGTGCCGCCGGCGTGCAGTCGTTCGGCAGTGGAGACGACGCGCTCGCGGTGTTCGCCGTGAACATGCACAAGCGCTGGTCCAACGCGGCGAGCAACGAGTACGACGTCCTGATCGATAGCGATCGCGACGGGTCTGCGGATTGGATCGTGCTGTCGGCCGACTCGGGCGCCGTCCGTGCGGGCGACACCAACGGCATCGCCGAAGTGTTCATCGTGGACGCGAAGACGGGCGCCCTCGGCGCGAGCGGATTCCTCACGCAGGCGCCGACCGACTCGTCGACGATGCTGCTGCCCGTGTACCTCGCCGACCTCGGCATCACGGGGGCGTTCGACTACACGGTGCAGACGTACGGTGTGAACGGCGGGACTGATGCCGCGTCGGGCTGGGCCACCTACGATCCGTCGGCACCGGCGATCACGAACGGCCAGTACGTCGATGTCGCGCAGCACCGCACCGCATCGGTCGAGGTGAAGGTGAATGCGGCCCAAGTCGAGGCGCAGAAGCCGCTCGGGTCGATGGTCGTCGTGATGGACAACCCGTCGGGCGCGAGCGAGGCGCTGCTGGTGAAGCTCAAGTAGAGACCGGCGGCGATGCCCCCAAGCTCAGCGCGTGCTCAGCGCGTGCAGAGCTTGGGGGCATCGCCCGTTCCGAAGCGGTAGTCGTACGTCTGCCCGCCCGCCGTCACGACGACGCGCAGCCCGTCGACGAGCGCCTGCGTGTACGACTGGCCAGGCGTCGGGCAGCCCAGCGAGGAATCGCTGAAGGTGACGGCCTCGGCTGAGAGGAGTTCGGGGGATTCGGACACGCCTCGCCCCGCGAGGTCGGCCGCGAGCGCGTCCCACTTCGCCGCCGGCACGTCGGTAGGGGTGCCCGTCGGCGCCGCGGAGGAGACCGGGCCGGGCGTCGTGGTCTGGAACGGCGGGCGGGCGCTCGGCGTGGCCCTGCTCATGGACTCTCCCTGCGGGTTCGTGGAGGGCGCGCACGCTGCGAGGCCGAGCCCGGCCGCGACGATCGCGGCCAGAGCGAGCGCGATCACGCGGGTGCGCATGCTGTCCTCCTCGACTCGGATGCCCCGATGCTAGAGCCGCGACCTGCGAATCGGCGGGGAGTGCGAGAGAGTACGAGAGAAGAGAGGGCCGTGGAAAGGGGAGCCGATGACGAGTGTGGTCACGGCCGTCGTGTGCGTCGTGCTGTTGAACATCGCAGCGGCGACGCTCATCTTGCTGCGCTCTCGTGTCTACGGTGTGCGCCTGTACCGGCCGATGCTCCTCAACGTCGTGCTGTCGTTCCTGCCGGTGCTTCTCGCGATCGTCGGGGTCTCGGGGCTCATGCTGCTCGTCCCGGCGATTCAGCTCG
>QFPD01000197.1 GCA_003248845.1 Microbacterium sp.
AGGTCCTGCAGCACCTCCTCCAAGCCTTCGGCGGCCCGGGCCGCACGGCGTTCGGGTTCGGTCCCACCTATTCGATGTATCCGATGCTGACCCGTGCCACGGGCGCGTCGTACGTCGCCGGCACGCGCGGCGTGGAGTTCACGATCACGCCCGAGGATGCCGCGACGCAGATCGAGGAGGCGAAGCCCGACGTCACCTTCCTGTGCTCGCCCAACAACCCCACCGGGACCCCGCTCGGCCTCGATGTGATCGAGTCCGTGTACGCGGAGACCGAGGGCATCGTGATCGTCGACGAGGCGTACCAGGAGTTCGCTCCGCGCGACTCCCGCTCCGCGCTCACACTGCTGCCGGGCCGAGAGCGGCTCGTGGTTTCGCGCACGATGAGCAAGGCGTTCGCGTTCGCCGGTGCGCGCGTGGGTTATCTGGCCGCAGACCCGGCGCTCATCGATGCGCTGCGTCTCGTCCGGCTGCCGTACCACCTCAGCGCCCTGACGCAGGCGGCGGCGATCGCGGCCCTGCGTCACGCTCCCGCCATGCTCGCGATGGTCGACGACATCGTCGCGCAGCGCGATCGGATCTCCGCGACCCTCGATGCCCTCGGCTACGAGCCGTTCGAGAGTTGGACGAATTTCGTGCTCTTCGCCGGCGTCGACGACCCGGCCGCGACATGGCAGGGGCTCTACGACCAGGGCGTTCTCGTCCGTGACGTCGGACTGCCGCGGAGCTTGCGCGTGACCGCGGGCACCGAAGACGAGTCGACGGCGTTCCTTGACGCCCTCGCCTCGCTCGGTGCTGGCGGAGCGCACGCGGGAACGACGGCGCGGGCACAGGGCTGAGAGCGTGCGTCGCTAGACTCGGCAGCATGGCATCCGCGTCACTCCCGCCCGTCTCTCGCCGCACGGCATCCCTCCGTCGGGTCACGAGCGAGTCCACCGTCGAGCTCGCCCTCGATCTGGACGGTACGGGTACGAGCCACATCGACACGACGGTGCCGTTCTTCGACCACCTCCTGACCGCGTTCGCTAAGCACTCGCTCACCGATCTCACCGTCCGCGCCGCCGGCGACACGCACATCGACGCGCACCACACAGTGGAGGACGTCGCGATCGTGCTCGGTCAGGCGATCCGGCAGGCGCTCGGCGACAAGGTCGGGATCTCGCGCTACGGCGACGCCCTCGTCCCCCTCGACGAGGCGCTCGCGCAGGCCGTGGTCGACATCAGCGGTCGTCCGTACCTCGTCCACACGGGCGAGCCCGCGGGTTACGAGCACCACCTCATCGGCGGCCACTTCACGGGTGCGCTCGTGCGGCACACGTTCGAGGCGATCGCCTTCAACGGCGGTCTCACGGTGCACGTCACGGTGCTCGGTGGGCGTGATCCGCACCACATCGCCGAGGCGGAGTACAAGGCGTTCGCGCGCGCGTTCCGCCAGGCGAAGGCGATCGATCCGCTCGTCGAGGGCATCCCGAGTACGAAGGGCGCCCTGTGACGGAGGACACGTCCCGCCCGGTCGTCGCCGTCTTGGACTACGGCTCGGGCAATGTCCACTCCGCGGTCAAGGCTCTCGTCGCTGCCGGCGCCGACGCCCGGCTGACGGCTGATCGCGGCCTCGTCGCCGACGCCGACGGCCTGGTCGTCCCGGGCGTCGGGGCTTTCAGTGCGGTCATGGGCGCGCTTCGCGGCATCCGCGGCGATGAGCTCATCGAGCGGCGACTGGCGGGCGGTCGTCCCGTGCTCGGCATCTGCGTCGGCATGCAGGTGCTGTTCGAGCACGGCGTCGAGCGCGGCGTCGAAACCGACGGTCTCGGTGAATGGCCCGGCGCAGTCACAGAACTCGATGCGCCCGTCCTCCCGCACATGGGCTGGAACACGGTGCGCGCGGGGGAGGGCTCGATCCTGTTCGAGGGCATCGAGGATGAGCGGTTCTACTTCGTGCACTCGTACGGCGCTCAGCACTGGACCCTTGAGTCGATGCGGCCCTTCCGCGCGCCCGTGACGACGTGGTGCGACTACGGCCAACCGTTCCTCGCTGCGGTCGAGAACGGTCCGCTGAGCGCGACCCAGTTCCATCCCGAGAAGAGCGGCGCCGCAGGCATCCGACTGCTCGGCAACTGGATCTCCGCCCTTCCGCGGACGGCGTGAGTGTACGACGCGCGCGCGGCGGACGGGTAGTCTCTCTCATTGTGCCGCGGCTCGACCGACGAGATCCCCGGCGATGACCCCCACTTGGAGCCATGAACGATTTCGCGTCGACCCCTGAACTGATCCTCCTGCCGGCTGTCGATGTCGCCGACGGCAAGGCCGTGCGTCTCACGCAGGGTGAGGCGGGGACCGAGACCAACTACGGCGACCCGGTCGACGCCGCCCTCGCCTGGGCGCGCGACGGCGCACAGTGGATCCACCTCGTTGACCTCGATGCCGCGTTCGGGCGGGGCAACAACACGGCCGTCATCCGCAAGGCCATCAAGCAGCTTCGGGGGGTGCAGGTCGAGCTCTCCGGCGGCATCCGCGACGACGCGTCGCTCGAGGCGGCCCTCGACTCGGGCGCCGCGCGGATCAACCTCGGCACCGCGGCCCTCGAGAACCCCGAGTGGGCCGCTGACGTCATCGGCCGCTACGGCGAGGCGATCGCGGTCGGCCTCGATGTGCGCGGAACCACGCTCGCCGCGCGCGGCTGGACGCGTGACGGCGGCGACCTGTGGCAGGTGCTGGAGCGTCTGGAGGATGCCGGGTGCAGCCGCTACGTCGTCACCGACGTCACGAAGGACGGCACGCTTCGGGGACCGAACCTCGACCTCCTGCGCGAGGTGACGTCGCGCACGACGCGGCCTGTCGTCGCGTCCGGTGGCATCTCCAACCTCGACGACATCGCGGCGCTGCGCGCCCTCGTGCCGCTCGGTGTCGAAGGTGCGATCGTCGGCAAGGCGCTATACGCGGGCGCTTTCACGCTCGCCGAGGCGCTGGATGTCGCAGCAGGCTGACAGCGCCGGCGTTCCGTGGGCAGGGCGCAGCTTCGCATCGAACCCCCACGCGGGCGATGACGGATCGGCGGATGCCGCCCTGTTGCGCGCGCTCGAGGACGTCCACGCCGGCAAGGGTGACGCCGTCTCGGTCGTCGAGGCCTACCGTTCGGCACGCCTGCTGATTCCGCTCGTCGCCGAGGCGGGGGACGTGGGTGTCGCGCCGTCCGGCCTCGCCGTCGACAAGACGCAGGAGCTCTCGATCGTGACGGTCGCCGCTCCCGACGGGCGGCGCGTGCTCCCCGTCTTCACATCCGTCGCGACTCTCGCGGCGTGGGATCCGCGCGCGCGTCCCGTGCCCGTCGACGGCGTGCGCACAGCCCTCTCGGCTGCCGCAGACGACACCGACCTGATCGTGATCGACCCGACGTCGTCGACGGAGTTCGTGCTCCGGCGCCCCGCCGTGTGGGCGATCGGTCAGGGGCAGCGGTGGGAGCCGGCGCATCGTTCGCCGGAGGTCTTCTCGGGCCTGCAGGCATCCATCGGCGGCGAGCTCGGCGTCATCGACCTCGCCGTGGAAGACGGCGACCCGTCCGGGCGCCTCCGCGGGCCGGAACTGGTCGTGCGCCTCCACCTCGTCGACGGCCTCGTGCAGGCCGAGCTCGACGCGATCCTGCAGCGCCTCGCGGCACGCTGGGCGGCGGACGACCGCGTCGCCGTGCTCGTCGACTCTCTGACGGTCAAGCTTCTCCGCGCCTGAACCCGCGCCCCGCGCCGATCGCGTCGGGTGACCGGCGATCGGGTCAGGTGACCGGGCCGGTCCACTTCTCGCCGGGGCCCTTGCCGATCGGGTCGGGGATGACAGATGCCTCGCGGAAGGCGAGCTGCACCGACCGCAGTCCATCGCGCAGCGAGCGGGCATGCATGTCGCTGATCTCGGGAGCGCCGGCGGTGATGAGTCCGGCTAGAGCGTTGATGAGCTTGCGGGCCTCATCGAGGTCGGTCTGGGTTTCGGGCGCGTCGGCGAGCCCGACCTTGACCGCTGCCGCGCTCATGAGGTGGACGGCCGCGGTCGTGATGACTTCGACCGCGGGGACGTCGGCGATGTCGCGGGATGCCGCGGCGGCAGCCCGCTCCTGCTCCTCCCAGCGCGCGAGGCGGTCGGCGTCCTCAGCGGAGGACGCAGCGTGCGAATGGTCGGAGGAGGGGACGTTCGTGGTCACGGATCGCTTTCTGCTAGACTTGCCGCGCACCGGAGTGTTCTGCTCCGGATCGAAAGTGGATCACATCCCACCCGCGCTTGCCGCTCCAGGCTACCGGGTCCCGCACTCCGCCCGGCCCGCCAGCGACATCGGCACCGGGTAGCCCGCACGGTGAGAGCCGTGGGGGGTCAGGGTGCAGAACTCCCCGCGTCGCGCGGGGTGGGCGTGAGACTCTTCCGCCCGCAAGACTCCCGTCGAGCGGTGGCATCCAACCGTACGACAGAGGAGTTCCGCATCAGCGATCCCCGCACCAACGACCGCATCCGCGTCCCCGAGGTCCGCCTCGTCGGGCCGAACGGTGAGCAGGTCGGCGTCGTCCGCATCGAGGCGGCTCTCCGTCTCGCGCAGGAGGCAGATCTCGACCTCGTCGAGGTCGCCCC
>QFPD01000198.1 GCA_003248845.1 Microbacterium sp.
GCGGCGAACCACAGGCCGCCGTCGGAGCCGAGGTTCTTCTGCGGCGCGAAGTAGTAAACGTCCGTCTCGGAGATGCGCAGGTTGATGCCGCCCGCGGCGCTCGTCGCGTCGATCACGGTGAGCGCGCCCTCGTCACCGACGACGCGGGAGACGGGCGCCGAGACGCCGGTGGAGGTCTCGTTGTGCGGCCAGGCGTAGACGTCGACGCCCTCGACAGCTTCGGCGACGGCACGTGTGCCGGGTTCGGCCTTGCGCACGTCCGGAGCCTCGAGCCAGGGAGCCGCCGCCGCGGCGGCGAACTTGCCGCCGAACTCGCCGAAGACGAGGTTCTGCGCGCGCTTCTCGATGAGACCGAACGATGCGGCATCCCAGAAGGCCGTCGACCCGCCGTTGCCGACGATGATCTCGTAGCCCTCGGGGAGGCGCAGCATGTCGGACAGGCCCATACGCACCTGGCCGACGAGGTTCTTGATGGGCGCCTGGCGGTGCGAGGTGCCCATGAGGACGGCGCCGGGGCCTGCGAGTGCCGCGAGCTGCTCGGGTCGGATCTTCGACGGTCCGCAGCCGAAGCGTCCGTCGGTGGGCAGGATCTCGCGGGGCAGCGTCACGTGGGCCATGACCCCGATTCTAGGGCGAGCGGATAGGCTGGAACTTCACCCCCGACATCGCGCACCGAGGCCTGCCATGACCGATCTGATCGATACCACCGAGATGTACCTGCGCACGATCCTCGAGCTCGAGGAGGAGGGGATCGTTCCCCTCCGCGCGCGCATCTCCGAGCGCCTCGGGCACTCGGGTCCCACGGTGTCGCAGACGGTGGGGCGCATGGAGCGTGACGGCCTCGTCGTCGTGACCGACGACCGCTCGCTCGCGCTCACCGAGTCGGGCCGCCACAAGGCCGTCGACGTGATGCGCAAGCACCGCCTCGCCGAGCGCCTGCTCTCGGATGTCATCGGACTCGACTGGGCGTTCGTCCACGAAGAGGCGTGCCGCTGGGAGCACGTCATGAGCGAGCAGGTGGAGCGTCGTCTCATCGAGTTGCTCGGGCACCCGACCGAATCGCCGTACGGCAACCCGATCCCCGGCCTCGACCAGCTGGGCGACGTTCCCGCGCGCACGTTCGACGAGGGTGTCGTCGGGCTCGTGCGTCTGCTCAACGAGACCGACGGGCCCGTCTCGGGCACCGTTCGCCGGCTCGCCGAGCCGGTCCAGGTCGATCCCGAGCTGCTCACGCAGCTGCGCGAGGCGGGTGTCGTCCCCGGCGCGACCGGCGACTACCGCTTCAGTGAGGGCTACGTGCTCGTGCAGATGGACGGGCAGGCCGACGGTCTGGAGCTGCCCGTCGAGGTCGCGTCGCACATCTTCCTGGTGGATGCCGCGCCCCAGGTCTGAACCGGCCGCGCCGGCCCGCACCGACCCGTGCGCGAGTCTGGACGTGGGGTGGGAGAGTCCTGCACACCGCGAACCCTGCGTGACATATTCGTTACCTTCGGGTAGCCTCGAAAAGTCCACCTGGCGAGAAGCCCGCCACGGACCGCCGCTCGGATTGCCTCATGGGTTCGTCGTCCGCACGGTGACACCCGTACATCTGTGCCCGACACCGAGTGCCGACGAACCAGCAATCCTCCGGATGTCGGAGGGCATGCAGAGGCGCCGGAGGACCATTGGCTGAACAGTTCGACTCGTCGCAAGAGACCCCCGAATCCGACGCGACGACCCCCGCTCCCACGCGGCGCACGGCCCTGGGCCGCGTCCGTGCCCTCGCGACCGCGCGCGCGACGACGCCCGTGCCCCGTCGCGCGGCATCCGCCCCGCAGACCCGGGCCGCCCGTCGCGCGGCCGGCAAGCCCCATCCGATGCGCAGCTTCCTGACCGTCGCCGCCGTTGCCGGGCTCGTCGCCACGGTGGCCGTGCCGGCAGCGCTGAGTGCGACCGGCAGCACGCCGGCCGAGGCGGCTGTGACGACGCTGCAGCAGGTCGCCGCCGACAACGCCCAGTCGCTCGTCGTCGCTTCGGAGGCGACGCCCGCGGCTCTCGAGCGCGGCAGCTACAGCGCCACCACGCCCGAGGAGATCCAGGCGAAGAAGGACGAGGAGGCCGCCAAGGCCGCCGCTGCCGCGCGCATCGCCGCGGCAGCCACCACCGCGTCGAGCGACTACACGGGCTCCCTCGTCGAGTCGATCGCGCCGGCCGGCTCGGTCGTGCGACCCCTGCCGTACTTCAACAACTTCGGCGAGCCGTACGCGGGCCACAAGGGCACCGACTACATGGTCGACCGCGGTACGCCGATCTACGCGATCGCCGACGGCGTCGTCGTCGCCTCCGACGAGAACGGTCCGGGCTGGGGTGTCTACATCAAGATCGCCCACAACATCGGCGGTCAGAGCGTCACATCGCTGTACGCGCACATGCTCTACGGCTCGCGCCGGGTCGCCGTCGGCGACACCGTCCGCGCCGGTCAGATCATCGGCCAGGTGAGCGACACCGGGCTCGCGTACGGCACGCACCTGCACCTCGAGATCTACGTCAACGGCTCGTGGATCTACGCCGAGGACTTCCTGCAGGCCAACGTCCACTGAGTGCGTTACCCTGATCCCGACGCTCGCAGAAGCCGAGGGGGAAGCTGATGGACCAAGCAGGAGCAGGCATCCGCACCATGGATGCCCTCTGCCGGAGTGTCTCCGGTCGCTACGTCCTGCGGCATCGTGTGCACGAGAGCCGCGGCTTCTGCCGCGCGACGAAGGCGCTGTCTCGATGACAGCGCCTTTTTTCGTGCCTGCACGCTCCTCCTCGGGGCCTGTGCGCGTCGACCGAGAGGCCCGCTGAAGCCGTCAGGGGCCGTTCGAGAGGACGCCGCATGCGCACACTGGTACTGAACGCAGGATACGAACCGCTCGCCATCGTGTCGTTCAAACGGGCCCTGGTGCTCGTCATGAACGAGAAGGCCACCGTTATCGAGCACATCGACGGAGACCCCGTATGGGGGCTGAGAGGTCCGTTGGACCGCCCCGCCGTCATCGTGCTCACGCGATACGTCCGGGTCCCGGGGGCGCGTCGCGTGCCCGTGACCAGACGCGGCGTGCTGCGGCGCGATGCGCACCGCTGCGCCTATTGCGGCGCCGGCGCCACGACGATCGACCACGTGCTGCCGCGCTCGCGCGGGGGAGCGGATTCGTGGGAGAACCTCGTCGCCTGCTGTCTGCGCTGCAACAACGTCAAGGGTGATCGCACGCCGCAGGAGATGAAGTGGGAGCTGCGGTGGATGCCGCAGCCGCCCCGCGGGGCGCAGTGGACCGTGCGGGGCACGGAGCGCTCGGACCCCGCCTGGGAGCCGTACCTCTCGCTCGCGGCCTGATCGGGGCCTTTCGCCCGGGTGGTCGGGCTCTGCGCGGGCCATGTCGGATGTCGAGATTATCTTCGATCTCACCGGATTGAACAGCTAGAACAAAAGTTCTAGCCTGGTGGGATGAGGACGATCGTGGCGGACGCGGGAGCGATCCAGGCGCTGCGCGCGCAGGTGGAGCGCCTGCAGGGGCGCCGTCTCGACGTGCCCGTACTGCCGGTGCCGCCGGCGCTCGCCGACCTCCTCCCCGGCGGCGGACTGCGCCCCGGGTCGTCGTACGCGCTCGGACGGTCGACGTCGCTGCTGTTCGCTCTGCTCGCTCGTCCGTCGCAGAGCGGCGCGTGGTGCGCCGCGGTCGGCATGCCGCACCTGGGCGCGGAGGCGGCGCGGGCCGCGGGGATCGATCTGTCGCGGTTCGTCCTGGTGCCCGATCCCGGACAGCGCTGGCTCGCGGTGACGGCGGCGATCGCCGATGTGCTGCCGGTCGTTGCGGTGCGTCCGCCGGCGCGCGCGAAAGATGCCGACATCGCGCGCCTGGCGGCCCGCATGCGCGAGCGGGAGACGGTGCTCCTCGTGCAGGGGCCGTGGCCGCAGACCGAGGCGATGATCGATGTCGGCGACCCGTCCTGGTCGGGCCTCGGCGAGGGCTACGGGCTGCTCGACGGGCGGGAGCTGACTGTCACGGTGACCAGCCGTCGCTTCCCGTCGCCGCGGACGGGCCGGGTGCTGCTGCCGGATGCCGAGGGTGCGGTCTCGGGCATCACGGGCGCACCCGTCTCTGAGAAGCGCAGCGCGGAGCCGCGCTGGGGCCTGGCGCGGGCGGCGGGCTGATGGCGACCTCGACGGATGCCGCCGGAGACGTCGCTCCGCGCACGCTCGTCGTGTGGGTGCCGGACTGGCCGATCGTGGCCCTCTCCCGTGACGGCGACGACCCGCCCCCGCAGGGCGCGCCCATCGCGATCTTCGCGAAGGGCGCGGTGGTGGCCTGCTCGGCGGCGGCGCGCGCCGAGGGGGTGCGGCGGGGACAGCGCCGGCGCGACGCGCAGGCGCGATGCCCGCAGCTCGAGGTCGTGCTGGACGATCCGGTGCGCGATCATCGGGCATTCGCGCCCGTCGTGGCCGCCGTCGAGGAGGCCGCTCCCGACGTCCAGGTGATCCAGCCCGGGCTCCTCGCCCTGCGGGCGAGGGGGCCGGCGCGCTTCTACGGCGGCGAGGCGGCCGCGGCGACCGTGCTCGCCGGCACG
>QFPD01000199.1 GCA_003248845.1 Microbacterium sp.
GCTCGCCCTCGGGCAGTGCGGCGAACAGGTCGAGCAGGCGCCCGAACGCGTCGTCCACGTGTCCCCCGGCGAGGTCCAGGTCGGCGACGGCGAACTGCGCATCTGGATCGAGCGGCGCGGCTGCCGCGGCATCCCGTGCCGCCTGCAGGTCGAGACCCTGCACCCGGTCGAGCAGACGCACCTGGCCGAGACCCGCGCGGGCGTCGTCGTCGCGGGGGTTCTCGGCAAGCGCGGCCTCATAGGCCGTGATCGCGCGGGCGTAGTCGCCCTCTTCGATCGCGTCGTACGCGTCCTGGTGATGCGGAGGCAGTGGCGTCTCCGAGTCGTCGGATGCCTCGGCATCCTGGCCCTCCACGGGCACGGAACCCGTCACCCCCTGCTGCGCCGCCAACTGCAGGAGCTGAGCGAAGACTTCCCGCACCTGCTGCTCCGGCACGGCTCCCGTGAACAGCGGCACCGGCTGACCGGCGACGAGAGCGACGACCATGGGGATGGACTGCGCACGGAAGGCCTGCGTGAGCTGCGGATTCGCGTCGACGTCCACTTTTGCGAGCACGAGGCGCCCTCGCGCCTCGAGTACGACCTTCTCAAGGATCGGACTCAGCTGCGTGCACGGGCCGCACCACTCCGCCCACAGGTCGATGACGACCGGCACCGTGCGGGACAGTTCGAGCACCTGCGGGAACGTGTCGTCAGTGACGTCGAAGACGAGCGGCGGCACCGCACCCGGGGTGGGCGCGTCTGCGGAGGCGGGCGCCGCGGGGCGCGAACGCAGAGAGGACAGATCGACGGCACCGCGCAAGACGGCACTGGGACGGGGGTCGCTCATCAGCCGGCCACCTTCGCGCTCAGGATGTTGGAGGAGTACCCCAGCAGTTGGATGCGTTCCTTGGAACTCTGACTGGGGACGAAGAAGAAGAGTTGGTTGCCGTAGGTCGTAACGAAGCCGGTCGAGGACTGGTCGACGCCCGCGAGCGTCTTGAGCATCGGGCTCTGGTCGACCTTGATGACGGCGTCCGCGTTGGTCGGGGCAACGGTATCGAGGTCGTCGACCGTCACCGCGACGATCGCACCGGAGTCGAGCGTCGCGAGCGCCACCGGCTCCGTCGTGCCCGCCTGAGCCGAGAAGGTCATCGTGCCCGTCTGCGCTCCGGTCGCATTGAACGCGGCAAGGCGGTCCGCGCGGCTCTTGTCGACCTGCGTGCGGAACGCATCGTCGGCACTGTCGAAGAGGGCGGCGAACTCACTGCCGTCACCCTTCGTGAGCACGTCCGCGTAGGCGCCCGCAAGGTTGTCCGGTGCGATGGCGAGGAACGGAGAATCCTTGGGGATCGCGATCGCACCGACGTACGCGGGCGCGAGGTTCAGATCGGCGTCAGAGGTGAGCTCTGCGAGGTACGTGAGCTTGTAGGGCGACCACGGATCCTGCTGGGTGATGCTCATGACGGTCGACGCATCGTCGCTGCCCAGAGGCGCCGCGACGGCGAAGAACGTCCGAGGCCACTCGTCGTTGGCCTCCGGGAGGATCACCTGCAGCTTTCCGCTCGGGATCGCCGGAAGCGGCTGCTGTTCGGGGATCGCGGTGAGGAGCGTGTAGTTCGTGACGCGGGCGGCCAGGGCCGTGCCGTCGAGGCGCTTCGCCGCGGCGGTGGCGTCCCGCGCCTCATCGGCTTTGGCGACGTCTTCGGCGATGCGGCCGACGATGCGCTCGGCCTGCGCCTCCGTGACGACCGGGCTTTCCTGATCCTTGGGTGCCACCACCGTCGCGGAGGGACTCGGTGTGGCGCTCGGAGCGAGCTGGGGCCAGGCATCCGCTGTACAGCCGGTGAACAGCAGGGCTGAGACGGCGACGGCCGGCACCGCGACGAGGGTGCGCTTGCCGCCGGTCAGTCGTCGCCGGGTCGGCGTCGCACTGATGACGCCCTTGTCCGCACCGGCGACGTCGATCGGTTCGGTGACGGGGAGCGGTGTGCCCTTGCGGCGCGGACCGCGCGAACGGCGCGCGTGACGCACGGCGAGCAGATACAGGACGAGACCGGCGACGAGCAGAATGCACCCGAGGAGGATGAGCGGACAGGCCCACGGCGTGGAGTTCCGAATCGGCCAGGTCACCGTGACCGTGCCGGGCGCGGCGTCGGTACCGTCGGAAGCGACGAGCAGGCTCATGCCGGCCGGGAGCTGCAGCGTCTCATCGAGCGTTCCCGTGCCGTCGAACTCGTCGAGCCAGAGGTCCGATCCCTGTGGCGACAGCGCCGCAACGGACGCCTCCGAACTCGTCGTGGTGGCGTCCGTCGCGGCGGCGATGACGTTCGAGGTCACGGCGCCATCTGCGAGACCGACCTGCACGTACTCGCTGCGTGCGAGCCACGCGACGGCGTCGGTGGTGCGTCCGTACGAGGCGAATACGGGCCCGGAGCCTTCGATGTGCACGGTCTGCGCACCGGGGTGCATGCCGAGGACATCTCCGTCGATCAGAACGTAGGGAGCGGTGCCCGCGACGTCGATCGACTGGCTCACGGTCGTCGGACCCTCGAAGACGGTGCGCTGGGCGATGCCGGCGCCGATCAGGAGGGCAGCCAGCACGAAAGCGGCCACAGCCCAGACGAAACGCACGAAACGACCTCCTCCGCCCGGGGTTCTCCCCCGGCGCGCATACGACGTTCCAGCGTAGCGAAAACGACCTGGGTGTCGCCCGGGAGGCGTGTCAACCCCCGGCGGTCAGGTGGTTCTCGCATAGCCTGCAGCTCGTGGAGCTTCACCAGCCGTTCCGCACGGCGCTCGTCGCGACTCTCGGCGTCGGCGTCGGCATCCTCCTGATCATGAGCGTGCAGTCACTGTCGACGATCCTCCTCTACGTCGGCACGGCCCTGTTCCTCGCACTCGGACTCGATCCGGCCGTGTCCTGGCTCGAGCGGAGGGGACTCCCGCGCTGGGCGGCGCTCCTCATCACCTTCGCGCTCCTGCTCGCCGTCTTCGCGGGGATCATCCTCATCGTGATCCCAGTGCTCGTGGGGCAGATCTCGCAGCTCGTCGTTCAGATCCAGACGCTCATCTCGCGCGTCGTGGACGGCTCGTGGAACCCGGTCGACGAGCTGAGCGCATGGCTGCACAGCACGTTCCCGGCGCTCGACGTCGACAAAGTCTTCCGGTACATCTCGGACTGGTACAACTCACTCGATTTCGGTCAGATCGGCACCGTCGCCGGCAACACGATCCTCGGCATCGGTGCGGGCATCCTGGCCGGCTTCACGGGCGCGCTCATCGTGCTGATCCTGACGATCTACTTCACGGCATCCACGCCGAACCTGAAGGCGTCGGTGTACCAGCTCGTGCCGGCGTCCAAGCGCGCGCGGTTCATCGATCTGTCCGAGCAGATCACGGCATCCGTGGGGTACTACGTGATGGGCCAGGTCACGCTCGGCGTCATCAACGGCGTCCTCAGCGCGATCTTCCTCTCGATCATCCAGGCGCCGTTCCCCGCCGTGCTCGCCGTGATCGCGTTCTTCTTCTCGCTGATCCCGCTCGTCGGCACGCTGACCGGGTCGGCGATCATCGTGCTCACGTGTCTGATCCCCGGCCTCGGATCGCCGTTGACGGCACTCGTCGCCCTCATCTGGTACGCGGTCTACATGCAGGTGGAGGCGTACGTGCTGTCGCCGCGCATCATGAACCGCGCCGTCTCGGTACCCGGTGCCGTCGTCGTGATCGCCGCGCTCGCCGGCGGCTCGCTGCTGGGTCTGCTCGGTGCCCTCATCGCGATCCCGGTCGCCGCGAGCATCCTCATCATCTATCGCCAGGTCATCATCCCGCGACAGAACGAGAAGTGACGCGATCCGCTACGCCGTCTCGCCGTCCCACTCGGTCGGCAGCGGCAGCGCGTCGGGGTTGACGGCGGCGACGATTTCGGTGAGGACGCGGCGCGTCTGCGACTCGCCCACCCAGAGGTGCTTGCCGCCCTCAACCGCGACGAGGGATGCGTCGGGCACGACCGCGAACCTCTCCCGCGCCTCGGCTGGGCGCAGGTAGTCGTCGAGCTCCGGGACGACGATCACCATCCGACGCTCGTCGCCCGCCCACGCGGCGACCTCGGCATCCGTCGCCCGGTGGAGCGGCGGCGAGAGCAGGATCACGCCCTCGATGTCGTGATCCCGGCCGTACTTCAGGGCGAGTTCCGTCCCGAAGGACCACCCGACGAGCCACGGCCGCGGCAGCTGCCGGTCGTGGACGAAGTCCATCGCGGCAGCGACGTCGAAAGCCTCGGCGCGTCCGCCGTCGAATGCGCCCTCGCTCGTACCACGCGGCGAACTCGTGCCGCGTGTGTTGAAGCGCAGCACGGCGAGATCAGCGAGCGCCGGCAGGCGCGCCGCGGCCTTCCGGAGGATATGCGAGTCCATGAAGCCGCCGGCCGTCGGGAGCGGATGCAGCGTCACGAGCGTCGCGATCGCGGGCCGATCAGCGGGCTCGGCCAGTTCGCCGACGAGCGTGAGCTCGTCGAGGGTCCGCAGCGTGATGTCGGTGCGACGCGCGGGCAGCAGGACCGGTCCACGGATCTCCATCTCA
>QFPD01000200.1 GCA_003248845.1 Microbacterium sp.
CCGCCCGGCTCCAGCTTGCGGGTCGCGGGCTTGCCGATGTCGTGCAGGAGGGCCGCGAGACGGAGCGTCACGTCGGGAGCAGCGCCCGGGTGACGGTCGTGCTCGAGGTCGATCGTCTGCTGCAGCACGGTCAGCGAGTGCTCGTAGACGTCCTTGTGGTGGTGGTGCTCGTCGATCTCGAGCCGCAGCGCGGGGATCTCGGGCAGGATCTCGTCCATCAGCCCGGTGTCGACGAGCAGCCGGATGCCGCGGACCGGGTCGGCCGACTCGAGCAGCTTCACGAGCTCGCCCTGCACGCGTTCGGGGCTGACGATGCGGATCGACGCGCGCAGCCGCGTCATGGCCTCGAGCGTCTCGGGAGCGACCGCGAACCCCAGCTGGCCGGCGAAGCGGGCGGCGCGCAGCATGCGCAGCGGATCGTCCCCGAAGCTCACGTCGGGGTCGCCGGGCGTGCGCAGGACGCCGGCGAGAAGGTCTTCGACGCCTCCGGTCGGATCGACGAGTGCGGGCACCGGCAGGCGCAGCGCCATCGCGCCGATCGTGAAGTCACGGCGCGTGAGGTCGGCGTCGAGAGAGTCGCCGAACTCGACGGTGGGTTTTCGGGTCGCGCCGTCGTAGCTGTCGGCGCGGTACGTCGTGATCTCGACCTGGGCCCACGCGCTCCGAGGCTCCGCGGAGCGCGTCAGCGATCCGTGGAGAGAGCGTGGGGACTCGGCACTGCCGGACGGACCGGCGATCTTCGCACCGATCGTGCCGAACGCCCGCCCGATGTCCCAGGTCGCCGAAGCGAGCGGCTTCACGATCCGCAGGATGTCGTCGGGCCGCGCGTTGGTCGTCAGGTCGAGGTCGTGCGTCTCGCGCCCGAGGATCGCGTCGCGCACCGGTCCACCGACGATCGCGATCTCGAACCCGGCCTGCGCGAACGCCGCACCCAGTCGCGCCATGATCGGCGAGGTCGCGAGCGCCCCCAGGCGGTCGAGCCCCTCGGCCATGTTGAGCATGGGTTTCAGCCTACCGGCGCAGCCTCCGGCGTCCCGGTCGCGCGGCGCAGGAATCCCGTGAAGGCCAGTTCCCGCACGCGCGGAAGCAGGTCGGCGCGCAGCGCCGCGGCATCCACCTCGAGCAGCTCCGCGATCGCGTCGGAGAGGACCCCCACGGGAAGGTCCCCGTCGCACGCACCGACGAGGGCGGCGAGGGCGGGGTCGACCTCGATGACGCGGGCGAACCCGCCGCCCTGACGCAGCTCGATGACGGACGGGTCCTCCGCACCGGGGAGGTGGTGCCGCGCCTCCGTGACATCGCCGGAGACGACGAACGTCGCCGCGGCGAGCGCATCGTCGTCGAAGCCCGCGAGGGCGTCGTGGGCCGCGAGCGCCGCCGCGAGGTGGTCGCCGAGCGCCCCCTCCGGCAGGGCGTGGGTGATGCGCTCGAAGCGCCGGAGGGTGGGCATGCCGGATGCCGCACGCCGCAGCAGCAGGTATCCGAATCCCACCGCCGCGACACCGCGTGCGGCGAAGTCGGTGAGCCACGCGTCCACGAGCGCGGCGTAGTCCGGCGTTCCCGGCGCCGTGCCGCCATCGCGCACCCACAGCTCGGCATAGGCGAGCGGGTCGAGCTGCTCGCGCTCGACGACCCACGCATCGAGCGGCACCGGCGAGGCATCCACCCATCCGCGCACCCGGTCGAGGCCGTCCTCGCCGTCCCGGTACTCCCAGTTGCCGAGCAGCTGCGCGACCCCGCCCGGCGCGAGCACCCCGCCGACGCCGCTGACGAACGCGGCGACCAGGTCGTCTCCCGCGAAGCCCCCGTCGCGGTACTCGTACTCGGGGACGCCGGCAGCGCGCGGCGTGATGACGAACGGCGGGTTGGAGACGACCCGGTCGAACTGTTCACCCGCGACAGGGCTGAACAGGCTGCCCAGACGCGTGTCGACGCGGTCGACGTCGTTCAGCAGCGCATTCAGGCGCGTGAAGGCGAGCGCACGCTCCGACACGTCGGTCGCGACGACGTCTGCCGCGTAGCGCCGTGCGCGCAGGGCCTGGATGCCGCAGCCGGCGCCGACGTCGAGAACCCGTGCGGCCGAGGTCGGAAGCTGGAGACCTGCGAGCGTGAGCGACGCGCCGCCGACGCCGAGCACGTGCCCCGTGGGCAGCGGGCCGCCGAGCGCCGTCTCGTCGAGGTCGCTCGCGATCCACCACTGACCGCCGCGAGCCTCCCCGTCGGCGCGGGCCTCCCCGTCGGCGCGAGCCTCCCCGTCGACGCGGGCCTCGGCGTACTCCTGGGGACGCACGAGCGCGAGCGGCACGACCTCGTCGCCCTCGATCCGAGCGAGTCCGAGCGCAGTGAGTCCCGCGGTGCCCGCCGTCGGGAGGGCGGCCTCGACGGATGCCGCGGGGCAGGGCGCCCCGAGGAAGAGGAGGCGCGCGAGGGTCGCCACGGCGGCTGTCGTCGCTCCCGCGCCCGACGCAGCCCCCGCGAGCGCGCGGAGCGCAGGGCCGGCCAGACCGTGACCGATCGCCTCGTCGGCGAGCGGTCCCCACGCCGCCCGCACCGCGTCGGCGGCGTAGCCGGCGTCGGACAGATCGCGGCGGAGCGCCGCTGCGGCGGTGGGATCGGGAGTCACGGGCACAGCCGTACGGGGGGTCGGGGAGTCAGTCAAGCGGCATCCATTCGTCGTCCATTCACCGCGCGTGCGGCCCGTCACTGCGGGCGCACAGGGGCGTGACCCTAGAATCGCACCTGATCGTGCGGTCTGGGATCGCACAGGAGTCGAATCCCGTCATGACCTTGAGCCCGTTCCACCCTGCCCGCCCTCTCGCGAGAGCGTGGGTCGCTGTGCTGACGCTCTCGGCGATCATCGCGGTCGGACTCGGCCTCACCGCCCCCGCCGTCGCCGACGATGCGGACGGTGACACGGGCAGCACCGCCGCGATCGTGCTGACAGCCGCACCCTCGAGCGCAGGCATCGTCTCGACGACGGGTGCGCTGACCCTGACACTCTCGGCCTACAACCCGACTCTCGCCGACGTGGACGCGGGCGCCGTCCGCGTGACGACGTCGGCGACCGCGCTCGGCGACCGCGCGGCGACGCGCGCGTGGCTTCAGGGCGACACCACTGACGCGTCCCGCACCGAGACGGTCCTCGCGGACACGACGCTCGCTCCCGTCGCGAGTCGCGCAACGGGAGCGACGACGATCAGCCTCGACGCGGCGGCCTTCGCGGCTCGCACGCCCGGCATCTACCCCGTCCGTGCCGACTACACGACGCCGCAGGGTATCGTCACGGCGCGGACCGTGCTCGTCGTTCCGGCCGCCACGACGGGCGGAACCGTGACGGTCATCGCGCCGATCACGGCGCCCGCGCGGTCGACGGGCCTGCTCACCGCCGACGAGCTCACAACGCTGACGGCTCCCGGTGGACAGCTGCGCAGCGCGCTCGACGCCGTGACCGGATCGAACGCCGTGCTCGCCGTGGATCCCGCGATCGTCGCCGCCATCCGCGTACTCGGCACCGCCGCACCCGCGAGCGCCGTCGCCTGGCTGTCCGACCTGATGACACTGCCCAACCCGCGCTTCGCCCTGCAGTTCGGCGACGCCGACCTCGCGACCCAGATCGCCGCCGGCCTCGGCGCACCCCTCACCGCGCTGCCACTCGACCCCTACATGTCTGCGCGCGACTTCCGCGCGGCATCCGGGGCATCCTCCGGGGCACCCGGTGACTCCGCGAGCTCCGCGACGCCGACCCCCGCTCCGAGCGCGCCAGCCGCTCTGCCCACGCTCGCTCAGCTCACCGACGTGGGAGGCTCGGGCGATACCGTCCTCTGGCCCGCGACGGGCACGGCCGGCGTTGAGACGGTGGCGGCTCTCGCCCCGGCATCCAGCCTCACGCTGATCGATTCGGGCGCGGTGACGGATGCCGTGGCTCCCGCCTGGGCGACGGCGCCCGGTGCCGGGGACGCCCGCCTCCTCGTCTACGACGCCGACACCTCGCGCGCGCTCGGCGCGGCCGCCGCCAGCGATGCCGCCCCCGCGCGCGATGCCGCCCTGGCCGCCGCATCCGCCTACGCGCAGTTCGCGACCGCCGATGCCGGCGCGGGCGCACTCGTCGTCACGATCGACCGCTCGGGTGCGTCGCCGTCGCTGCGCGCGGCGCTGCAGACGGCCTCCGGCCTTGCCGGGCGCACAGCGAGTTCCGACCTCACGGCCCTCACGAGCGAGGCGGCCACCCCCGTCACGCTCCGTACCGCGACTGCCGGGACGGCCGAAGAGACACGCGTCGCCCATCTGCAGGCGCTCCTGAACGACGAGAGCGACCTGCAGAGCTTCTCGTCGATCCTCGCCGACCCGAGCGTGTTGACCTCTCCCGAGCGCGCGGCGATCCTGCAGCTCATCGGCAACGGATGGCGCGCCGCGACGACGGAGGCGGCCGACGCCGCGTACACCGATCACCGTGCGCAGACGCGCGACACCCTCGACGCGGTCGCGATCACGCCGCCCGTCGACATCACGCTCGCCGCTTCGAGCGCCCCGCTGAACTTCTCGGTGCGCAACGACCTGC
>QFPD01000011.1 GCA_003248845.1 Microbacterium sp.
CACGAGCGAGTACTACCGCTACGTGATCTCGAGCCTCGAAGACGCCGCGCAGCGGCGCGGCGAGGCGTCCCCCCGCACGACACACGTCCCCACCATCGAGGAGGTGCCCCGATGACCACGGCATCCGTCGCCGGAACGACCGGTGAAGACCGCTCCGACTACACCCGCGAAGAGTCGCGCGCGATCCGCCGGCGCTCCCTGCGCCTGCTGGGCTCGCTCGTCTCACCGTTGCGGCTGCAACTCGCGCTCGCGGGCGCGGTGCTCGTCGTCTCGACCGCGCTGCAGGTCGCGGGCCCGGCCCTGATCGCCTTCGGCATCAACCAGGCGCTCCCGCGCGTTCTGGAGGCGGGCGACTGGATGCCGACGATCATGATCGTCGCGGTCTACCTCACCGCCGGAGCCGGCGGCGCCGCGCTCATCGGCTGGTACGCGGTCGTCGCCGCCCGCCTCACGCAGGCCGTCATGCTCGACCTGCGCAAGCGGATCTTCGTGCACACGCAGCGGCTCAGCCTCGAGTTCCACGAGTCGTACACGTCGGGCCGCATCATCTCGCGCCAGACGAGCGATCTCGACTCGATCCGCGAGCTCCTCGACGGCGGCCTCAACGAGCTCGTCTCCGGCATCCTCTACGGCGGTTTCACGCTCATCGCGCTGCTGCTGCTCGACTGGCAGTCCGGTGCGATCCTCCTCGTCGGCGGCATCCCGCTGTACTTCCTCATGCGGTGGTTCTACCGGGGCTCGCAGCGGGCCTATCGCGAGTCGCGCGTCGTGTCGGCCAAGGTCATCGTGAAGTTCGTCGAGACGATGACGGGCATCCGTGCGGTGAAGGCGTTCCGCAAAGAGGCGCGCAACGATGAGGAGTTCGGCGACCTGTCGGGCCAGTACCGCGACGTCAACATGCGGTCGCTGCGCCTGTTCGGGACGTTCGAGCCGGGCATGATGGCCGTCTCCGCATTCGTCGTCGCGGGGGTTCTCCTGTGGGGCGGCATCCGCGTCGGCACGGGCGACCTGCTCGTCGGAACCCTGCTCGCCGCCGTCCTGTACGTGCGGAACTTCTTCTCTCCGCTGCAGGAGATCGCGATGTTCCTCAACTCCTACCAGTCCGCCGCGGCCGCTCTCGAGAAGGTGTCCGGCGTCCTCGACGAGGAACCCACCGTGCCCGACCCCGAGCACCCCGTCGACCTCTGGGATTCGCGCGGGCACATCGAGTTCCGGGACGTCGTCTTCGGCTATTCGGGCGACCGCACGATCCTGCCGCACTTCTCGCTTGACATCCCGGCGGGGCAGACGATCGCTCTCGTCGGGACGACCGGCGCCGGAAAGTCGACTCTCGCCAAACTCGTGTCTCGCTTCTACGACCCGAGCCAGGGCCAGGTGACGCTCGATGGCGTCGACCTGCGGGCGCTGCACCCCAAGGACCTTCGCCGCGCGATCGTCATGGTCACGCAGGAGGCGTACCTGTTCAGCGGTACGGTCGCCGACAACATCGCGCTCGGCAAGCCCGACGCGACGCTCGACGAGATCAAGGCCGCCGCGCGCGCGGTCGGGGCGGATGCCTTCATCGAGCGCCTGCCCGACGGCTATGCCACCGACGTCAACAAGCGCGGTGGGCGCGTCTCAGCGGGGCAGCGCCAGCTGATCTCGTTCGCACGGGCCTTCCTGGCGAACCCCGCGGTGCTGATCCTCGACGAGGCGACCGCGTCGCTCGACATCCCGTCGGAGCGTCAGATCCAGGAGGCGCTGCAGACGCTGCTGGCCGACCGCACCGCGATCATCATCGCGCACCGCCTCTCGACCGTCGCGATCGCCGACCGCGTGCTCGTCATGGAGCACGGCGAGATCATCGAGGACGACGACCCCGAGACGCTCATCGCCGGTACGGGCAAGTTCGCGCAGCTCCACGCGGCGTGGCGCGAGTCGCTCGTCTGACGCGTCTCGCGCCGCAACAGATTCGCAGAACGCCAACAGAATCGGATGCCGCAAACCCAGGCATCCGATTCTGTTGCGCTCTTGCGAATCTGTGCGAGCGGGCGTCGCACGCGAGCAGGGGAAGTGCGGGCTCAGTGCTGCAGGTGCAGCTGCTGCGATAGCGCCCGCGCGATCGCGGCTTCGACGGCGGGCCAGGCGTAGACGATCTCCGCGTACGAGAAGCGACACCCGCACCGTGCCGCCGATGCGCAGAACGGCACCAGAATCGCAGAGTCGACGCCGTGGCATGCGATTCCGTTGCACTTCTGCGAATCCGGAGTCGGCGCGGCGTGCGCAGCCCGGCACGGCGCGACGGGGCGATGCCGGGACTAGAGACGGATCTCGGCGATGACCTCGCCGTACTCGGTCTCGTCGACGGGGACGAACCCCACGCGGCTGAAGAACGCCTCAGGGCCGCCCTGGCCGGCCTCGTAGATGACGTCGACGCGATCCATGCCGCGCGAGCGCGCCTCGTCGAGCAGCTTCTCCACGGCGAAGCGGCCGACGCCGCGGCCCTGGTCGTCGGCATCCACGTTGATCCGCCAGAGCACCGACCGGAAGTGATCCTTCTCGGCCTCCTCATCGAAGTTCGCGCTCACGAACCCGACGACCTCGTCCCCGTCGAGCACGACGCGCTGCCAGGAGGTGGCCGGATTGACGACGGCGCCGGCGACCGCGTAGCTGGTCGGGGCGATGAACGCCTCCTGTCCGGGCTTGAGGGACAGGGCGTTGACCGCGACGATCGTCGCGGCGGACAGTTCCACGAGGCGCAGCTCGGTCATGTCTCCAGGCTAGCGGGTCGCGTGGGAGCCGGCATCGTCCATTCGTCGAACACCGGGCAAAGTATCTCGACGTCGAGATACTTTCGTCGCGTGCGGTAGGGTGGGAGCCGACCCCGCGACGCTCGATAGAGGAAGTTCAGACGTGCCTGATTCCACCATCATCTACACCCACACCGACGAGGCTCCGGCACTGGCCACCGCCTCGTTCCTGCCGATCGTCAAGGCGTTCGCGGGCCAGGCCGGCGTCGAGATCGACACGCGCGACATCTCTCTCGCCGGTCGCATCCTTGCGGCGTTCCCGCAACGCCTCACGCCCGAGCAGCAGGTCGGGGATGCGCTCGCCGAGCTCGGCGGGCTCGCGACGCTGCCGGAAGCGAACATCATCAAGCTGCCCAACATCTCGGCATCCATCCCGCAGCTGAAGGCGGCGATCGCCGAGCTGCAGGGCCAGGGCTACGACATCCCCGACTACCCGGACGAGGCCGGAACCGTCGAGGAGAAGGACATCCGCGCGCGCTACGACCGCATCAAGGGGTCGGCCGTCAACCCGGTGCTGCGCGAGGGCAACAGCGACCGCCGCGCGCCTCTCGCGGTCAAGAACTACGCCAAGAAGCACCCGCACCGCAACAAGGCGTTCGCGCAGGGCTCGAAGACGCGCGTCGCGACGATGGGTCACGACGACTTCAAGAGCAACGAGAAGAGCTGGATCGCCGCCCACGACGACGTGCTGACGATCCGTCACACGGCGACCGACGGCACCGTCACGGTGCTCAAGGAGGGGCTCAAGGTCCTCCCGCGCGAAGTCATCGACGCGACGTTCCTCTCCGCGAAAGCACTCGACGCGTTCCTCGCCGAGACGATCGCGCAGGCGAAGGCCGAGAACGTGCTCTACTCGGTGCACCTCAAGGCGACGATGATGAAGGTCAGCGACCCGATCATCTTCGGCCACGTCGTCCGCGCGTTCTTCGCCGACGTCTTCGACGCCTACGGGGCGCAGCTCGCGGCGGCAGGTCTGAACGGCAACAACGGCCTCGGCGCGATCCTCTCCGGCCTCAGCGAGCTCGACGGCGGCGACGCGATCTCCGCCCGCATCGCGCAGGACCTCGAGTCGGGCCCACGCCTCAGCTACGTCAACAGCGACAAGGGCATCACGAACCTGCACGTCCCCTCCGACGTCATCGTGGATGCCTCGATGCCCGCGCTCGTGCGCAACGGCGGCAAGCTCTGGGGCAAGGACGGTGAAGAGGAGGACACCATCGCGGTGATCCCCGATTCGTCGTACGCGGGCGTCTACCAGGCCGTCATCGACGACGTCATCGCGAACGGTCCGCTCGACCCCGCGACCATCGGCACTGTGCCCAACGTCGGGCTCATGGCGCAGGCGGCGGAGGAGTACGGCAGCCACGACAAGACCTTCGAGATCCCGGCGGACGGCGTCGTCGAGGTGGTCGACTCGGCCGGCACCGTGCTCATCGAGCACCACGTCGAGCGGGGCGACATCTGGCGCGCGACGCAGACGAAGCACATCGCGATCATGGACTGGGTGCGTCTCGCGGTCACACGCGCGCGTGCGACGGGTGTTCCCGCGGTGTTCTGGCTCGACGTCAACCGGGCGCACGACGCCCAGCTCATCGGCAAGGTGCACCAGGCGCTCGCGACGCTCGAGACGCACGACATCACGATCGTGATCCTGCCCCCGGCCGAGGCGACCCGCTACACCCTCGCGCGTCTGCGCCGCGGCGAGGACACCATCTCGGTCACCGGCAACGTTCTGCGCGACTACCTGACCGACCTCTTCCCGATCCTCGAGGTCGGCACGTCGGCGAAGATGCTCTCGATCGTCCCCCTCCTCGCCGGTGGTGGACTGTTCGAGACGGGCGCCGGGGGATCCGCCCCCAAGCACGTGCAGCAGCTCCTCGAAGAGGACTACCTGCGCTGGGATTCGCTGGGTGAGTTCTTCGCCCTCGCGGCATCGTTCGAACACCTCGCCGAGTACACCGGCAACGCCTCGGCCAAGGTGCTCGCCGACACCCTCGATGCCGCGACCGGCACGTTCCTCGAGGAGGACCGTTCGCCCGGCCGCGCGCTGGGAACGATCGACAACCGTGGCAGCCACTTCTACCTGGGCCTCTACTGGGCGCAGGAGCTCGCGCGTCAGACCGCCGACCCCGCGCTCGCGGCCGCCTTCGCGCCGATCGCGCAGAAGCTGACGGATGCCGAGGCGCAGATCGTCGAGGAGCTGAACGCAGTGCAGGGGCACCCGGTCGACATCGGCGGCTACTACCACCCGGACGCCGTCAAGGTCGCCGAGGTGATGCGCCCGTCGCAGACGCTCAACGCGATGATCGACGCCCTCTGAGCGACGCCATCACGAAGCGGCGGATGCCTCGGCATCCGCCGCTTCGTCGTTGCGGTCAGGCCCGGCGGTCGAGTGCACCCGCGCCGCGGGCGCGGGTCGTGATCGGGCGACTCAGTTGTGGATCCATACGTCGCCGCCGTTGGGCAGCCAGTCGTAGATCTCCTTGGCGCGCCAGTTGGGCATGCCGACGCAGCCGTGGCTGCGCGGGTTGCCGAAGTCGTTGTGCCAGTACACGCCGTGGAGCGCCTCGCCGCCGTAGTAGTACATGATCCACTGGACGTTCGGGACCTCGTAGTTCCAGTAGTCGTCGGTGGCCGACGACGACGTCATGGTCTGCACGTCGTAGTGCGACTGCACCGTGAAGTGGCCGACGGTCGTGGGGGACTCGGCGATCCCGCTCGAGATCGGCCATGAGTCGATGACCTGACCGTTCTCCTTCATGTAGAGCATCTGCTCCGACAGGTTGACCTCGACCATGCGCGCCGACGTCGCCATCACCGCGGGGGTGACCTGTACGGGGAGGGCGTAGACGCCGTTGCCGTCGCCGAGCTGTGCGGCGAAGTCCTTCGCGACCGCCGCGGTGTCGCCGAGCGTGCGTCCGTCCGCCCCGGGCGTCGTCGTCTCGAGGACGGTGCCCTCGGCATCCGTCACGACGGCGCCGTTGACCGGGGCGCGGTTGACGAGGGCGGGGAGGGCGTCCACCGACGCCTGGATCTTCGCGGGGTCGGCCGAGATCGTGAAGGTGCCGGCGCGATTGGCGCTGACCGTCAGCCAACTCGCCGCCGTCGCCGCGTCGATCGGCACCGTGCGCTCTTCGCCGACGTAGAAGCCGATGTTCTGGAGCAGTGCGTTGACCTTGTCGGCGGCCGCTTGCGCCTTCGTCGTGTCGGCGGCGGCGGGCACGGCGAAGGGTTCGGGCGTGATCGAGATGTCGGTCTGGCCGGCAGCGAGCGCGTCGTGCAAGGCGCCCGCGACCTGGTCCACGTCGATCCCCGTGCCGTCGACGGCGGGCGTGACGGTGAAGCCGGATCCCGTGAAAGACACGGCGGCGGGGGTCGGGTCCGTGTAGGCGGACGGGGCGGCGGCACGCAGGGCATCGGTCGCGCGGTCCTCGTCGAGCGTCACGGTCGCATCCAGCGGGTCGCCGAACCACTGCGCGACGTTCCACATCGGCCGCTGCTGGAACGCGGCGTCGGCGAGAGCCGCTGCGTCGACCTTGGCGCCGAGCTCGGCGCCCGTGACCGTCGCTCCCGTGCCGTCGATCGTGACGGAGGTGGCGGCGATCCGCTGGTCGATCGCGTCTGTCGCGGCGCCGGCCGTCATGAAGCCGACGGGAACTCCGCCGACCGTCGTGCCGGGCGCGATGAGCAGAGTGGATGCCGCGGCGACCCCGGCGAGCACGAGCGCGGCAGGGACGCCGATCCACAGCCAGAGCTTCTTGCGGTTGCGCTTGGCGGGCGCGGCGGGAGCCCACTCGAGCGGAGCCGCGGTGTCGGAGGCGATCACGGTCGTCGCGGCAGCATCGACACTTTCGGGCGCGCCCGACTCGCCCTCGGTCTCCGACTTCGAAGCCAGATCGGTCACTGCGCACCCCCCGGTAGAGGCGGAGCAGCGCGCGTCTGCGCTGTTCCGCCCCTCAATGGTACGCGAAAAGCAGCCGCTGGCCGGGGGAGAAGGGGTGCGCGGACGTCACGGAAGCATCACGGGGACGGGCACAGCTTCGTGAAGGCGGCGAACGATTCCTGGATGCCGGCGGTCGCGGACTGCAGCGCCGCGAGCTGCGTCAGATCCCCTGACGCGATCGCGCCGAGGGCGTCCGCGGCGTGCGTGAATCCCGTCTGGAGCTTGGGAAGGAGGCCGGCGATCTCGGGGTTGTCGATCTCGCCCGCGGCGTCGGAGAGGGAGGCGGCGACATCGCCCATGACGCGGGCGGAGGCCTGCGGGTCGGTGACGTCGAGCTGCGTCAGGCGTTCCGCGGCATCCGCCACGTTCTCCCGCACTGCGGCGCACGCCGCGCCGACGTCTTGCGCCGAGGCGGTCGGGGCAGTGCCGGTGCCGGCGGCGCAGCCCGCGAGCGCAAGCGTTCCGGCCAGGGTGAGGGCGATGAGCCCGCGGCGGGTCCGACGAAGCATGGGACCGGCTCCTCTCGTGGGGATGACGTGTAACGGTTGGGTAAACACGCCATTCGGGTCGTGGGGCGCGCTTGCAAATGGTTTGTTCGTAAGGTGTACTAACAAACATGCCAGGATCGGACACGCAACCGAGCCCCTCCGTCGAGAACACCCCGCGGACGGGGCGTTCCTTCGGGTCGAGCCGCGCGCTGCGACAGGCCGCGAAGGTCCTGCCCGAGCACGCCCGGGCGCACAACCGATCGCTCGTGCTGCAGACCCTCTTCCACCAGGGTGCCATGTCCCGAGCGGACCTCTCCCGCGAGACGGGGCTCACGCGCGTCACGATCTCCGATCTCGTCGCCGAGCTCATCGACGACGGCTACGTCGCCGAGCGGGGTGTGCGCGAAGCGGCCGGCCCCGGCAAGCCCGCGATCCTCGTCGACCTCGACCGCGAGGGCCATCGCATCATCGGGGTCGACCTCTCGCGAAGTGACCGGTTCCTCGGCGCCGTGCTCACGCTCGACGGTGAGATCGTCGCGCGTCACGACGTCGACGTCCCGGCGGAACGCTCCGACATCCTCCCGACGGTCATCGCGCTCGTGCGCGCGCTCGTCGACGATGCGCACGCACCCGTGCTCGGAATCGGCGTCGGCTCGCCGGGTATCGTCGACGACCACGGCGTCGTGCTGACCGCTCCCAACTTCGGCTGGACCGCCATCGACCTCGAACACATCCTGGGCGCGGAAGTGTCGCTGCCGGTCCTCGTCGCCAACGATGCGAACGCCGCCGTCCTCGCCGAGTACACCTTCGGCGGCTCGGGGGAGGACGTTCTCCTCGTCCGCGTCGGCCGCGGTGTCGGTTCGGGTCTGCTGGCGAGCGGCCAGCCGATGCTCGGCAGCCGCTTCGCCGCCGGCGAGATCGGACACGTCACCGTCGGAACCGACGGCGGACCGGTGTGCGTCTGCGGCAAGGTCGGATGCCTCGAGGCCTGGCTGTCCGAGCCCTCGCTGCGCCGTGCGCTCGCCGAGCCCGGCGCCGACCGTTACGCCGTCCTGCAGGGCGCGGGGGAGCGGTTGGGCATCGCGCTGGCGCCTGTCGTCGGCGCCCTCGACCTGTCGGAGATCGTCCTCTCCGGCCCCCACGAACTTCTCGAAGGCACCCTCGCCGAGGCGACCGTCGAGACACTGCGTGCGCGCACGCTCGCCCAGTTCCACGACGGCGTGCACGTCCGGATGACGGCCGAAGGGCAGGACATCGTCCTGCGCGGTGCGGCCGTCATGGTCCTCTCCGGACAGCTCGGGGTCTCATAGCCCTCACCAATCCCCCCGGATGGTCGATCGGAGTTCCCGTCACCCGACCTGAAGGGAACACCAAGAAAAGGAAGACACCATGAACAAGAAGCTCGGAGCCCTCGCGCTCCTCGGCGCTTCGGCTGTCGTTCTCGCCGGCTGCGCAGGCGGCACCTCCGGTGGCAACTCCGCCACGCCGGAGGCCGCAGAGCTGCGCGTCTGGCTCGTCGGCACCGACACGCCGCAGGACGCGCGCGACTACCTGACGAAGACCTTCGCCGAGGAGAACCCCGGTTCGAAGATCGTCATCGAGGAGCAGCAGTGGACGGGCCTCGTCGACAAGCTCACGACGAGCCTGTCGTCGAACGACACGCCCGACATCGTCGAGATGGGCAACACGCAGGCTGCGGCATTCACCTCGTCGGGCGCGCTCCTGGACATCTCCGACATCCAGTCGGACCTGGGCGGCGACGACCTGCTCCCCGGCTTCGTGGAGGCGGGCTCCTGGGACGGCAAGCTGTACGCCGCGCCGTACTACTCGGGCGCGCGCGTCGTGTTCTACAACACGGCCCAGTACCAGACGGCCGGCGTTTCGGTGCCGACGACCCTCGGCGACTACGTCTCCAACGCGGGTAAGCTCGCCGCGGCGCTCCCGGGCGTCTCGGGCGTCTACTTCCCCGGCAAGGACTGGTACAACGCGCTCCCCTTCATCTGGGAGAACGGCGGCGAGATCGCCGTGCAGAAGGACGGCAAGTGGGACGCGCAGATGTCGAGCGACGCCTCCGTCGCGGGCATCACGCAGGTCCAGGAGGTCATGGCCTCTTCGCTCGCCCCCAAGGACGGCGACGAGACCGAGGCATGGGTCCCGTTCCGCACTGAGAAGGCTGCCACCCTCTCCGCTCCGAGCTGGGCGTACTGGTCGATCGTGGCCGACGAGGACAAGGCCGACACGGCCCTCACCAACTCGCTCGGCTACTACGCCCTGCCGGGCAAGGACGGCGGCGCGGCCAAGGTCTTCGCCGGTGGCTCGAACATCGGCATCGCGGCCAAGTCGTCGCACGCCGATCTCGCCAAGAGCGCGCTGAAGATCATGCTGAGCGACGACTACCAGGAGATCCTTGCGAAGGGCGGCCTCGTGCCGGCCAAGAAGTCGCTCGGTAAGGACGTCGCCGCGGCGACGCCGGAGCTCGCGAAGGTCATCGCGGATGCCGCGGCGAACGCGAAGCTCACCCCGGCATCGCCCAAGTGGGCCGACGTCGAGGCCAAGGGCCTCCTGCAGGACTTCTTCGTGAAGGTCGCCCAGGGCGGCGACGTCAAGGCGCTCGCAACGGAACTCGACACCCAGATCGAGTCCATCCTCAACGGCTGATCCCCGCAGCCTGACCCGGCGGATCATTCCCGCCACCGGTTCCCCCGGGGTCCCGAAACCCCGGGGGAACCCCCCTCGACCCACGGAAGGAGATCGCGCGATGACCTCGACGACAATCTCCCCCGAGTTGACGCACCCCGCTCCCGAGGCGCCCACCCCGCGCCGCCGCCGTCCCTTCGACGGCACGCCGCTCGCGCTCCTGCTGCCCGCACTCGTGATGCTCGTCGTCTTCATCGGCTGGCCGCTTCTGCAACTGATCATCATGTCGTTCCAGAAGTACGGCCGCGAACAGATCTTCGGCGCCCCGCCGAGCCTCGTCTGGTTCGACAACTACATCAAGGTCCTCACGGACTCGGAGTTCTGGGTCGTCCTCGGGCGCAGCTTCGGCCTCATGGTCGTGTGCGCTGCGGCGACGATGGTCTTCGGCGTCGCGATCGCCCTCATGATGAAATCCCTCGGCAAGGTCATGCGCACGGTCGTCTCGGTCGGCCTGCTACTCGCCTGGGCCATGCCGGCACTCACCGGCACCATCGTCTGGGGCTGGATCTTCGACACGTCGTACGGCCTCGTGAACTACCTGCTGACGCAGATCACCGGGCAGAACTGGATCGGCCACAGCTGGCTGTCCGATCCCCTGAGCTTCTTCGGCGTCGCCGCCATCATCATCACGTGGGGCGCGATCCCCTTCGTCGCGTTCTCGACCTATGCCGGCCTCTCACAGGTTCCGGACGAGGTGCTCGAAGCGGCATCCCTCGACGGGTCGAGCGCCTGGCAGCGCTTCCGCTTCATCGTGCTGCCGTACGTCCGGTCGATTCTCGTGGTCCTGCTCATCCTGCAGGTGATCTGGGATCTCCGCGTCTTCGCCCAGATCTACGCACTGCAGACCGTCGGCGGCATCCGCGCCGACACCAACACCATCGGCGTCTACATCTACTCGGTCTCGATGGCCACCGGCGACCTCGGCTCCGGTGGGGCGATCTCGGTCCTGCTTGTGATCATCCTTCTCGCGATCTCCGCCTACTACATCCGCACCATGCTGAAGGAGGACGAGTCGTGAGCGCCCGTACGCGCCGGATCACCGGCCGTGTCGCCCTGAACGCCGCCGCCGTCGTGGTCTTCGCCTGCTCCGTGTTCCCGGTCTACTGGATGGTCAACACGGCCCTCCTGCCGGGCTCGGCGGTCAAGAGCGACGTGCCGCACTTCTGGCCCGACCAGTTCACCCTGAAGAGCTTCGAGGCCGCGTGGAACGGCGGATTCGTGCCCGCCCTCGGCATCTCGCTCGCGGTGACGCTCCTCACGCTCGTCACAGCGCTCGTCTTCGCGTTCCTCGCCTCGATCGCCGTCTCGCGCTACCGGTTCCGCTCGCGGAAGACGTTCATCGTCGCGATCCTCGTGATCCAGATGATCCCCGCCGAAGCGATGATCATCTCGACGTTCCGCGTCCTCGACGGCTGGCAGCTTCTCAACACCGTCATCGGTCTCGCCGCGGTCTACATCGCGATGGTGCTCCCGTTCACGATCTGGACGCTGCGCGGCTTCGTCAACGGCATCCCCGCCGATCTCGAAGAGGCCGCCATGATCGACGGCTGTACGCGCACTCAGGCGTTCTGGCGGGTCACCTTCCCGCTTCTGGCGCCCGGTCTCGTCTCGACCGGCATCTTCGCCTTCATCCAGGCGTGGAACGAGTTCGTCTTCGCGCTGGTCATCATGACCCGCCCCGAGATGGAGACCCTGCCGATCTGGCTGCGCAGCTTCGTGCAGGCCACGAAGGCGACCGACTGGGCCGTCGTCATGGCCGGCTCCACCCTCATGGCCATCCCGGTGATCGTCTTCTTCCTCATCGTGCAGGGCAAGATGACGAGCGGTCTCGTGTCGGGAGCGGTGAAGGGCTGATGCGACTCGGGTTCGACGTCGGTGGTACCAAGACCGACGCGGTGGTCGTTGCGCCCGGCGAGGAGATCCTCGCGCGGGTGCGGCGCCCCACCGGGTGGGGTCCCGATGCGGTCGTCCAGACCGTGCTGAGCCTCGTCGCCGAACTCGCCGGCGCCGTCGGCATCCGGCCCGCGGAGTTCCGGTCCATCGGCATCGGGATGCCGGGGCAGGTCGCCCCGGGCAGCGCGACCGTGACGCACGCCGTCAACCTCGGCGTCGGCGAACTGGACCTCGCCGCCGCCGTCGGTGGCGTCGTGGGTGTTCCCGTCCGCGCCGAGAACGACGTGAAGGCCGCCGCGATCGGCGCCTACGCTCTGCACGGCTTCTCGGACGCCGTCGCCGAGGCGGCGACGGTGCGGCCGCGCTCGCTCGCATACCTCAACCTCGGCACGGGGGTTGCGGCGGGTTTCGTCCGAGAGGGCGAGCTGTGGCGCGGCGCGCACGGCACGGCCGGCGAAGTCGGGCACATCTCGGTCGACCCGAACGGCCCGCTCTGCAAGTGCGGCCAGTTCGGCTGCATCGAAGCCTTCTGCGGCGGCGGCGCCATCGCCGAACGCTGGGGTCGCGCGTCGGTGCTGCCCGTGCTCGACGTCTTCGATGCGGCTGATGCCGGCGATGCCGAGGCCACCACGCTGCGGGCCGGCCTTGCGCACGGTGTCGCGTCCGCCATCCGCGTGATCGTGCTGTCTGCGGACGTCGATCGCGTCATCCTCGGGGGAGGCGTCACCGCCCTCGGGGATCGTATGCTGAGCCTCGTGAAGGACGATCTTGCCGCGAGCGCCGTGCCATCGCCGTTCATGAGGTCCCTTCGTCTGGTCGATCGGGTGGAGCTTCTGCCCCCCGGATCGCCCGCTGCGGCCGTCGGCGCCGCATTGGTCGGGGCCAGCGCAACCGAGCAGGAGGCAGTCGCCCATGGCTGAGATCGTCATCGTCCCGTCCGCCGCGGCAGCGGGGGTGCTCGTCGCCGACGAGATCGTCAAGCTCATCTCTGCGCGGCCCGACGCCGTGCTGGGTCTCGCGACGGGGTCGACGCCCCTCAGCGTCTACGAAGCGCTGCGTCCGCGCGTCGCCGGTCTCGACCTCTCGCGCGTGCGCGGGTTCGCGCTCGACGAGTACGTCGGCATCGACCCGAACCACCCGGAGAGCTACCGCTCGGTGATCACGAAGGAGGTCGTCGAGCCGCTCGGTCTCGATCCCGCCCTCATCCACACACCGAACGGCGACCTGGCGACGATCTCGCACGCGGGTGAGGACTACGAGCGCGCGATCGCCGAGGCCGGAGGCATCGACCTGCAGATCCTCGGCATCGGGACCTCCGGTCATATCGGCTTCAACGAGCCGGGGTCGTCGTTCGCGTCGCGCACGCGCGTGAAGACGTTGATCGAGCAGACTCGCGAGGACAACGCCCGCTTCTTCGACTCGGTCGACGATGTGCCGATGCACTGCATCACGCAGGGGCTCGGAACGATCCTCGAGGCGAAGCACCTGTTCCTGCTCGCCTTCGGCGAGGGAAAGGCCGCCGCGGTTGCGGGAGCCGTCGAGGGGCCGGTGACGTCGTCGCTCCCGGGGTCGGCGATCCAGCTGCACCCGCACGTGACGGTCGTCGTCGACGACGCGGCCGCCTCGCAGCTCGCGCACGCCGACTACTACCGCTACGCGTTCGCGAACAAGCCCGCGTGGCAGGGGCTCTGACCCGTCGTCAGCATCGGGCGCGCCGGCGTCAGGGCGCGAACACCTTGCCGGGGTTCAGGATGCCGGCGGGGTCGAACACGCGCGTGATCGCGCGCTGCAGCTCCCACTGATCGGGGCCGAGCTCGTCAGCGAGCCAGCGCCGCTTGAGGATGCCGACGCCGTGCTCTCCCGTGAGGGTGCCGCCGAGGCGCAGCGCCGCCTGGAACAGCTCGCCCGCGGCCTCCCAGACGTGGTCGGGGACCTCGGGGCCCTCGACGATGAAGTTCGGGTGCAGGTTGCCGTCACCGGCATGGCACACGGTCGGGATGGCGAGCCCGTAGGTGCGCTCGATCCGGGCGATCTCGTCGAACATGTCCGGGAGTGCGCTCCGGGGGACCGAGACGTCCTCGATGAGCGCCGTGCCGAGGGTCTCCATCGCGGGGTGCATCGATCGGCGGATCCGCCAGAGCAGGTCGGCCTCCGTATCGTCCACGGCCAGGCGCACGGCGCCCTCGGATGCGGCGAGGATCGCGGCGATCGACTCCGCCTCCTCCGACGCCGTCGGGCCATCGGTCTGGATCGTCAACTGCGCAGCCCCCGCGTCGGGCGCGGGGAGGCCGAGAAGGCGATGCACGGCCTCGAGGGACGCGGCATCCATCAGCTCCATGATCGCCGGCTGGACTCCCGACGCGGTGACCGCCGCGGCGGCGCCGGCCGCGTGGCGGACGTCGGGGAACGATGCCGTGAGCGTGCGTGTCTGTCCGGCGATGAGCCGCCGCAGCTTGAGCGTCGCACCGACGACGACGCCGAGCGTGCCCTCCGACCCGATCACGAGCGACGTCAGATCGAGGCCCGTCACACCCTTCACACTGCGGTGACCGAGGCGGAGCAGACGGCCATCTGCGAGGACGAGGTCGACGCCGAGGACGGCGTCGCGCACGACGCCGTACTTCGCGCAGAGGAGCCCGCCGGCGCCCGTTGCGATGTTGCCGCCGACGGTCGAGATCTCGCGGCTCGCCGGGTCGGGCGCCCACCACAGCCCGTCCTCGGCGAGAGCGCGATTCAGGTCGGCATTGAGGATGCCGGGTTCGACCACGGCGATCAGATCGTCGGGACGCACCTCGAGGATGCGGTCCATGCGGCGCACCGACAGGACGATCTCGCCGGCTCCTGCGTTCGCCCCGCCGGCGAGACCCGTGCCCGCCCCGCGCGTGACGACGGGCGTTCCGGTGGCGTGCGCGATGCGCAGCGCCTCCTGCACGTCTGCGACGGAGGCCGCGTGGACGATCGCGAGGGGACGCCCCTGCGCCGCGTGCCCCGATTTGTCGGTCCGAGCGGCCTCGAGGTGGGCGGGATCGGTGTCGACACGTTCGGCGAGCGTACGCCGCAGCTGCGTGACGACGTCGGTCTCGGATGCCATCGTCAGGTGAGGCGGCGACGTCCGGCGATGAGTCCCACCGTCACCGCCACGACAGCGAAGGCGATGCCGATCCAGGCGCTGCCACTGGTCCACCACACGATCGTGGCCGCGGCGTAGACGAGGAGTTCGACCAGTGCGCGCACGAACGGGTGCACGGCGAACACCGCGCGCGGGGAGACGAACAACGCCCACAGGAGGATCGCGACGAGCGGGGTCGCGATGCCGAGCACGATGTTCCATGGGAACGGCCACGCCGTGAAGCCCCAGACGGCGAGAGTGCCGAAGGCGAAGAGTTCGCAGAGGAACGCGATGACGTCGATGGCGTCGAGTGCGGGGCGCGTGCCGGCTGCCGTCGTCGTCGCCGGCTGCTCGGGTGCGGCGGGACGGACGTGCGGCAGATCGGACATGCACCCAGTCTACGCGGGGCGTGTCGGCCCGATCCGCGGCGGGGTCACCGGATGCGCGTGACCGGGACGTCGCTCCACGGTCCGGTGTCCTCGCCCGAGCGGTAGGCGATCTCGACCGCCTTGTTCGAGACCTCGTCCCAGTTTGTCGGCACGTTCATCGTCGCGTGACCGTCCGCGCCGATCCGCGCGGTGCCCCGAACGGCCGTGCCGACTCGGACGACGACCTCGCTGTCGGGCTGCCCGGTGACCTGGACCACGGCGGCCAGCACGCCCCACGTGTAGGTCGCGGTTGCGTTCGGGGAGCCTTCCGGCAGG
>QFPD01000409.1 GCA_003248845.1 Microbacterium sp.
GATGGAGGGCCCGCTGCTCGGGAAGCGAGATGTCGAAGATCACCGCGAGCAGACGGATCACGGTCGTGACGACGACGCACGCGACCGCGGCGGCGACGATCGGTGCGCCGAGCGTCGCCGCTCCGGCCAGGACGGCGCACCCGACGCCCGCCGCGACCGCGTACAGCGACCCGACGTGCATGATCGCTACGGGGAGCCCGAGCATCACGTCGCGCAGGATGCCGCCGCCGACCGCCGCGCACACGCCGACGAACACCGCGGGGACGAGCGGGAGGCCGAGGACCAGCGCCTTCGCGGTGCCGAAGGCGCCGAACAGGCCGATGACCACGGCATCCAGCGCGACGATGACCGCGTTGAGCCTGCGGAAGACGCCGGCGAGGAGCATGCCGACGAGGGAGGCGCCGACCGCGGTGAGCAGGTACCAGTTGCTCTGGAGCGTCGTCGGGGTGACGTTCAGGAGCAGGTCGCGGATGAGGCCGCCCCCCATGCCCATGAGGATGCCGATGAGGGTCACCCCGAGGAGGTCCAGCCGCTGACGGCCGACGAATCCGGAGGCGAACAGTGCGCCCTGGACCCCGCCGAGGCCGACGGCGAGAAGGTCCGCCCACAGCGGGATCACGAAGAGGGGTTGCGTCACCCCTCCATTGTCCTCGCGCGGCGCCGCCCGGCGTCGCATGCCGCGGCGATAATGGGGGAGTGCCCACTTACCGCGACGAAGTCGTGGTCCTGCGTACCCACAAGCTCGGGGAGGCGGACCGCATCGTGACGATGCTCAGCCGCCGCCACGGCAAGCTGCGCGCTGTCGCAAAGGGCGTCCGCCGCACATCGTCGAAGTTCGGGGCGCGGCTCGAGCCCTTCATGGTCGCCGACGTCCAGCTGTACCACGGGCGCACGCTCGACATCGTGCAGCAGGCGGAGTCGCTCGGCGCCTACGGCGCGACGATCGTGAACGACTACGACAGCTATACCGCCGCTCACGCGATGGTCGAGACCGCCGACCGGCTCGGCGACTCCGAGGCGACGCCCCAGCAGTACCTCCTGCTCGTCGGGGGGCTGCGCACTCTGTCGCTCGCGACGCACGCGGCCCGCTCCGTGCTCGATTCGTATCTCCTGCGCGCGATGGCGCTCTCCGGATGGGCCCCCTCTCTCGAGGACTGCGCCCGCTGCGGCGCACCCGGCCCGCACGACGGG
>QFPD01000201.1 GCA_003248845.1 Microbacterium sp.
AGCAGGACCTCGCCGCCGCGGCGGCCCTCCCCGACGCCGACGGGCGACTCGCGCCGGTCGTCGCGGCGACGCGCCAGCAGGTGGATGCCGCGAAGGCGCTGCTGACCGGCAGCGCGAAGCGTCCCCTGTTCGCGTTGGAAGGGCTCCAGAAGGCGAACGCGCAGATCGACGCGCTGCTCGCCGGGGTGCGCGACGCGCAGGCGCAGGCGCAGCGTCAGGTCGCGCAGCTGAATCTGCTGCTGAACCAGGCGCAGGGCCAAGTGTCGGCCGCGGAGGACTACATCACGTCGCGGCGCGGTGCGATCGGTGCGCCGGCGCGCACACGCCTCGCCGAGGCCGGCGCGTCGCTCGTGCAGGCCCGTCAGCTGCAGCAGAGCGATCCCGCCCAGGCCCTGCAGTTCGCGCAGAGGGCGAACGATCTCGCCGCACAGGCGATCCAGCTGGCGCAGAACGATGTCGGCGCCTTCTCCGGGGGCTCCTCCGGCGGGGGCGGCGGGGGCGGCAACGTCATGGGAGCCGTGCTCGGCGGCATCCTCATCAATTCGTTGCTGAACGGCGGCGGCCGCGGCGGCGGCTTCGGGGGCGGAGGCTTCGGGGGCGGCGGACGCTCGGGCGGCGGCATGAGCCCCGGCAGCTTCGGCGGCGGAGGCACGCGATCGCGCCGTGGTGGAGGCCGATTCTGACCGCCCTCACCCCGATCTCTCCACGACACACATCCCGCTAGGAAAGGAAAACCGATGGCAAAGCAGTCCATCTTCGGCCGCATCTCGACACTCGTGAAGGCGAACGTCAACGCCATGCTCGACTCCGCCGAAGACCCGCAGAAGATGCTCGACCAGCTCGTCCGCGACTACACCAACAACATCGCCGACGCGGAGTCGGCGATCGCCGAAACGATCGGCAACCTGCGCCTCCTCGAGCGGGATCACGAGGAAGACGTCAAGGCCGCCGCCGAATGGGGCAACAAGGCGCTCGCGGCGAGCCGCAAGGCCGACGAGCTGCGCGGCGCCGGCAACACGACGGACGCCGACAAGTTCGACAATCTCGCCAAGATCGCCCTGCAGCGCCAGATCAGCGAGGAGAACGAGGCGAAGGCCATCGCGCCCTCGATCGCGGCGCAGACCGAGGTCGTCGACAAGCTCAAGGACGGCCTCAACGGCATGAAGCAGAAGCTCGTCGAGTTGAAGTCGAAGTCGGCGGAGCTCATGGCGCGCCAGAAGAGCGCCGAAGCGCAGAACAAGGTGCACGACGCGGTGAAGTCGATCGACGTCATGGACCCGACGAGCGAACTCGGCCGCTTCGAAGACAAGGTGCGCCGCCAGGAAGCCCTCGCGGCGGGCAAGGCGGAGATCGCGGCATCCAGCCTCGATGCTCAGTTCAACCAGCTCGAGGACGTCGGTGAGCTCACCGAGGTCGAGGCCCGGCTCGCCGCGCTGAAGAGCGGCGCACCCGCGCCCGCGATCGAGCAGTAAACCTCCACCGCGAGACCTCCCGTCTGCACGCCTTCGCATCGCGATACGCGACCCACGGGAGGTCTCGCGGGCAACCCCGCGCCTCGGAAGGGGAACACCATGACGCGCTTCTTCGTCGTGCCGCAGTGGCAGGGCTCCCCCGCGACGCGCGCGATGCACCTCATCGATGGCGCGGAGGCCATCGCCGGCGACCTGCCGCGCGCGTCGACCGCACGCGTCGAGGTGCCGGCGTCGGCCGGCGAGGCGCTCGACACCGGCATCCGGCGCTTCAGCGCACTGTCGCGCACCGCCGCGGCGCTGCGCGAAGCCCTCGCCGCACACGAGGGGCCGACCGGCGACGGCGACGGCGACGGCGACGAGAACTTCCTCGTGATCGGAGGCGACTGCGGTGTCGCGGTGCCGGCGATCGCCCACACTGCCGCGCGCCGCGGCGCTCTCGACGACTCTCTCGCCGTGGTCTGGTTCGACGCGCACGGCGATCTGAACACCCCGGATGCCTCGCCTTCGGGCGCGTTCGCCGGCATGGCGCTGCGCGCGGTGATCGACGACCTCCCCTTGGAGGGCAGCGGTGCGGTCCCCGCGAGCCGTGTCATCCTCGCCGGGGCGCGCGAGCTCGACGATGCGGAAAGCGCCGCCCTCGGGGACTCGGCGCTCACCCATCTCGACGTCGAGGCGCTGGCCGATCCGCTCGCCCTGGCCGACGCGGTTGCGGCGACGGGGGCCGGTGCGGTCTACGTGCACGTCGACCTCGACGTGCTCGATCCTGCGGTGATCGGCGGCGTTGCGCTGCCCGTCCCCTTCGGTCTGAGTCTCGAGCAGCTGCTCGCCGCGCTCGCCGCGCTGCGCGCGCGTGTGCCGCTCGTCGGCGCCTCGATCGCCGGCTTCGCTCCGGCGTCGCCGGCGGCGGCGATCGACGATCTCGGCACGATCCTGCGCGTCGTCGGAGCGCTCGCGTGATCGCACGCCCACCCGCGGGATGGCGCGAGCGCGCCGCCCGGGCTGTCGCACGCGGAGAGCGCCTGGACGCCTTCCTTCCGCCCCTCCTCCTCGACTCACCCATCAGTCTTCTCGGCTACTGGTGGGGTACGACCGTGGGGTTCGTCTGGGGCGGACTGTGGTCTCAGGGCCGCGTCGAGCGTCGGGCCGGGCTCTGGGTCTTTCGCGGACTGCCGAACTGGGCGTTCGGCCGCGGAGGTGTCTGCGTCGGCGGCTGCTACCTCACGGGTTCCGCGCCCGTGACCGATGCCGTTCTCGCCCACGAGGCGGTGCACGCCCGCCAGTGGCGGCGGTACGGATTCCTCATGCCGCTCCTGTACCTCGTCGCGGGACGCGATCCGCTGCGCAATCGGTTCGAAATCCTCGCCGGCCTCGAGGACGGCAACTACGTGCCGCGCGGCAGCTGAGCACGCGCTGCCCGAGTGAACGGCGTCGAGGGCGCGATCAGTGCGCGGTGGCGAGGCCGAAGCGGGCGGGCGTGGCGATGGATGCCGCGTCGACTCCGAGCGCGTCCGTCAGGTGGTCGAAGATGTCCGCCGTGCCGAGGAAGCCTCCCAGCAGGTGGATGCGGGTCCCCCCGCCGCACGTCCCCGCGGCATCCGGCCCTGCGACACCCGGGCACAGCATCTCGTCGGACCAGGCGATGACGGCACGGGCGAGCGCCTGACCCGGCGCGCACGCACGGCCTGTGCCGGGATCGCCGCTGCGCTGCGAGCGGTCGAGCCACGTGACGATCATGCGGGCGGGGACCCGCAGGTCGAAGATCCACGAGGCATCCGGCACTTCGACGAACACACGGCCCGTCGAGCAGATCGGGAGGGTCGAGATGAGCGTCTCGAGCTCGATGAGCGACGTTTCATCTGCCGTGATGAGCTGCTGCACGCGCGCGTGCCGCGACGCCTTACAGGCGGCGGCATCATGCGTGACGTGGTGCTCGGTCAGGGTGCTCATCTCACCTCCACTATACGCCCTGTTTAGGGGAGCCTTACCTCAGGTGCTCTCCGGGCGGATGAGGATTCTGCGGAGTGCGGCGAGCTCCGCCTCCCCGAGCCCGTGCGCGCGGAGGTAATCCGCCGCCGACCCGTGGCGCTCGTTCACCTCGGCGAGAAGAGCACGCATCACCTCGGCGGGCGCCCGCGTGGCGAGCTCTTCGAGGTTCCGCGCGTCCGGATGCGCGCGGCGCAGCGCAGCGAGGATCCGCGCATTGCGCTCGGGAGGAAGGCTCGATTCGGTCGCGGCATAGTCGGCGACGACAGCGTCGACCTCGACGCCCACAGCCGCGAGCATGAGCGCAACGACGACGCCGGTGCGATCCTTGCCGACGGTGCAGTGCACGAGAGCGGGCTGCGCGGCCAGCACTCCGCGCGCCGCCGCGACGACGCGATCCCCGGCGTCGTGGATGAGGCTGCGATACAGCTCGGCCAGGGTCACGTCACGGTCGAAGAAGGATGCCACGGAGCCGAGGAACAGCGGGACCCGCACGACGTCGAGCTCGAGACCCTCGACGAGACTCGGCTCCCACGCGACCTCGTCGTCGGAGCGCAGGTCGACGATGCGGCGCACACCGAGAGCGCCGAGCGTCGCGCGTCCTTCCGTTGTGAGGCGCGCGAGGTTCGCGGACCGGTACAGCACACCGGCGCGGGTGACGCCGTCCGCGGCGGGCAGACCGCCCGTGTCGCGGAAGTTGATCACGCCATCGGGCGCATCCGCGCGCGCCGTCATTCGACGGATGCCGTTGACGCCGATGCAGCGGGGTGGCGCGGAGGCACGGGGTACTTGCCCGCGATCGTGATGCGGTTGAACGCGTTGATCGAGACGAGCAGCCAGCTGAGCGCGACGTACTCCTCTTCGCTGAGGATGCCGCCGACGCGGTCATAGACCTCGTCCGGGATCCCCTCGTCGTGGATGAAGACGTAGCACTCCGCGAGTTCGAGCGCCGCGCGCTCCCGTGCCGAGAAGACGCCCGACTCGCGCCACGCGGGCAGCTGCGCGATCTCGTCGGCGCCGAGGCCCGCCAGGACCGCCCGGTCGACGTGTACGCGCACGCAATAGGCGGACACGACGTTCGGCGGTCATGGGCCCAGCTTACGGCGCGTGTCCCCGGCGATCTCGAGGCGCGTGTGCTCGTCGGCGCGGGGATGGCGCACAATGTCGGAATGGACGAGTTCGACTTCCTCCCCGCCCAAGCCGCCGAGCTCGCCGTCGCACCTCCCCCGGTGCGCCGTCTCTCCTTCGTCACCGCCGAGGGGCGCACGATCAGCGCGCTGCAGTACGGCGACGCCGAGACGGGAGGATTCCCCGACCCCGTCGTGACTCTTCTGCACGGCGCGGGCCTGAACGCCCACACGTGGGACACGACCATGCTCGCGCTGGATCTTCCCGCACTCGCCCTCGACCTGCCCGGTCACGGCGACTCGTCGTGGCGCGACGACGCGGCATACACCGGGCGCACCCTCGCGGCCGATGTCGCGCCGGCTCTCGCCGCGTGGACCCGCGCGCCGCAAGTGCTCGTCGGCCAGTCGCTCGGCGGGCTCACCGCGGCGGCCCTTGCGAGCGATCGTCCCGAGCTCGTCCGCGAGCTCGTCATCGTCGACATCACTCCGGGCATCGATCCGAACGGGGATGCCGCGCAGATCGGCGCCTTCTTCGCGGGTCCGACCGACTGGGCGAGCCGCGACGAGCTCGTCGACCGCGCGCTCGCGTTCGGACTCGGCGGCACCCGCGAAGCCGCGACGCGCGGCGTCTTCCTCAATTCGCGCGTGCGCGCGGACGGGCGCGTGGAGTGGAAGCACCATTTCGCCCACCTCGCGAACGCCCTCAGCGCCGATCCGGCCGCGGCCGCGGGCGCCGCGGCCCAGCAGTCCGCGATCCGGGGCGCGCTCGCGGCATCCGGTTGGGACGATCTCGCCGCGGTCACCGCCCCGATCACGCTCGTGCGAGGCGAACGCGGATTCGTGACGCCGGCGGATGCCGATGAGTTCCGTCGACGCCTCCCCTC
>QFPD01000202.1 GCA_003248845.1 Microbacterium sp.
GTTCTCGCACCTCACGATCCTCGAGAACGTCACGCTCGGCCCCATCAAGGTCAAGAAGATGAAGAAGGCGGATGCCGAGGCCGAGGCCCGGACGCTGCTTGAGCGCGTGGGCGTGGCGCAGCAGGCATCCAAGCTGCCCGCACAGCTGTCGGGCGGTCAGCAGCAGCGCGTCGCGATCGCGCGCGCCCTCGCGATGAAGCCGAAGGTCATGCTCTTCGACGAGCCGACGAGCGCCCTCGACCCCGAGATGATCAACGAGGTGCTCGATGTCATGGTCGGCCTCGCGCAGGACGGCATGACCATGGTCGTCGTGACCCACGAGATGGGATTCGCGCGCAAGGCCGCCGATCGCGTCGTGTTCATGGCGGATGGCCAGATCGTCGAGGAGGCCGCACCGGGCGAGTTCTTCACGAACCCGAAGAGCGATCGCGCGAAGGACTTCCTCTCCAAGCTCATCACGCACTGAGACGTCCGCGCCCTGCACCGGCGCGGCACCCCGAAAAGAAGACACGAAACCAGGAGGATCACATGCGCAGTACCACCAGAATCGCCGGCGCCTTCGCCGGCATCGCGATCGCCGCCCTGGCGCTCACGGCGTGCAACAGCGGCACGCCGGGCGCCGACACGACGCCCGGGGGCGACGCATCGGGCGAGGCGCCCGCCGGCAACCCGTGGACGGTCGCGGAGGACGTCACGATCGACGGCAGCCCGACGTTCGAGAAGATCAAGGCGGCCGGCGTCGTCAAGGTGGGCGTCAAGGAGGACCAGCCCGGTCTCGGCTACCTGGACCCGGTCTCGGGCGAGCGCACGGGATTCGATGTCGACATCGCGCGGTGGATCGCCGCATCACTCGGCTTCGATGAGGACAAGATCGAGTTCACCGCGATCCCGTCCGCCAACCGCGAGCAGGCGATCGTCAACGGTGACATCGACTACTACGTCGGCACGTACTCCATCACCGACAAGCGCAAGGAGCAGATCTCCTTCGCGGGCCCGTACTTCGTGACCGGCCAGGGCCTCCTGGTCGCGGCGGGGAACGACTCGATCACGGGCAAGGATTCGCTGACGGCCGACGACGTCGTCTGCTCGGCGACCGGATCGACCTCGATCCAGCGGATCAAGGACGAGACCCCCGCCAAGACGAAGGAGTACGACACGTACTCCGCGTGCGTCGAGGACCTCAAGAACGGTCAGGTGGACGCCGTCACCACCGACGAGGCGATCCTCATCGGTTACGCGGCGCAGGACCCCGACAATCTCAAGGTCGTCGGCGATGTCTTCAGCGAGGAGCGCTACGGCGTCGGCATCGCGAAGGGCGACACTGCCTTCCAGGAGTTCATCAACAAGACCTTCACCGACGGTGGGGAGATCTGGACGGCGATCTTCGACAAGAACCTCGGGGCGTCGGGTGTCAAGGGCACCCAGCCCGAGGTCGACCCGGTCGGCTGATCCGATCCCCTCGGTGACCCGGCGGCGCGGCATGCCGCGCCGCCGGGTCACCCTTCCCTTCGAACATCACCGGAAAGGCCACGCATGGGCGTCATCACCGACAACCTGGACCTGTGGGGCGAAGCGATCCGGGGCACCCTGATCCTGTTCTTCGGCGGAGGGCTCCTCGCGCTCGTCGTCGGGCTGCTCATCGGTGCCATGCGCGTCTCGCCCATTCCCATCGCCCGGACAGTCGGCGCCGTGTACGTCAACTGGATCCGCAACACCCCGCTGACGCTCGTGATGTTCTTCTTCGCGTTCTGCCTGCCGATCCTGCTCCGGCAGCGTATCGATGCGATCCTCCTCGCGACCCTCGCGCTCGGGTTCTACACGGCGACTTACGTGGCCGAGACGATCCGCTCCGGCGTCAACACGGTTCCCGTCGGCCAGGCCGAGGCCGCTCGGGCGCTCGGACTCACCTTCGGACAGGTCATGACGCTCGTCGTGCTGCCCCAGGCGAGCCGCTCGGTCATCCCGCCGATGATGAGCGTCTTCATCGCGCTGTTGAAGAACACGACAGTCGCCGCGGGGTTCTCCGTCCTGAATCTTGGCTCGATCCGGTCGTGGCTCAGTGAGCGAGGCGAGAACCAGCTCCTCGTCCTCGTATGGGTCATGGTGATCTTCGTCGTGATGGTTCTGCTCCTCGCCTGGCTGCAACGCGTCATGGAGCGCAGATGGAAGGTGGCGCGATGAGCTCCGTCCTGTACGACGTCCCCGGCCCGAAGGCGGTCGCCCGCAACCGCGTCCTGGGCGTGGTCACCGTCGTCCTCGTACTCGCCGTCATCGGCTGGGTCATCTGGCGCCTCGCCGACACGGGGCAGTTCAGTCCCGCCAAGTGGGAGATCTTCACCTACGCGGCGATCTGGCAGCTGCTCCTGGATGGAGTCTTGGCGACCCTCTCCGCATTCGCCGCGGCCGCCGTCGGCGCCCTCGTCCTCGGTTTCGTGCTCGCGATCGGTCGGCTCTCCGATCACGGCTGGATCCGTGTTCCGGTCGGCTGGATCACCGAGGTGCTGCGGGCGATCCCCGTCCTCATCTTCATGATGCTGCTGTACTACGGACTTCCCGTCGTGGGAATCCGCATGGAGCCGTACTGGGCTGTTGTCATCGCCCTCATCGCGTACAACGGTTCGGTGCTCGCCGAGGTCATCCGCGCCGGCGTCGAGTCGCTTCCGCGCGGACAGAGCGAGGCGGGCTACGCGATCGGGCTCCGGAAGTCGGGCGTTCTGCGGATGATTCTGCTGCCGCAGGCGATCCGTGCCATGATGCCGGTCATCGTCGCGCAGCTCGTCGTGACGCTCAAGGACACGGCGCTCGGGTTCATCATCACCTACCACGAGCTGCTCTACGTCATCAAGCTGCTGGGGTCGAACGCCGTGTACAGCTCGCCGCTCATCCCGACGGCGATGGTGGGCGGCACGATCTACGTGGCGATGTGCCTCGCGCTCAGTTACGTCGCGTACCGCATCGAGCAGCGCGCGAAGCGCCGCCAGCGGCAGCAGGCCGCCGAGGGGGGACAGCCGCACCATCCGGTCGGCGACGTGACCGATACGCAGCTCATCGGACTCCAGGCGAACACCGATCGTGCGACGGGGAACGAAGGAGGTGGGTTCGCCGGCCTTCCGCATCGGAAGGGATGATCCGCGCGGGGACCTCCCCGCCCCGCCGGTAGACTCGTCTCTCGTGTCCGACGCGCCCCTGATCACCCCTGAAGCCGTGGATGCCGCGGTCGTCGACGCCGTCTCGGCGATCGACGCGGCATCCACCACCGCGGAGCTGAGAGCTGCTCGCGCGGCCCACGCCGGCGAGGCGTCCCCGCTCGCACAGCTGAATGCACAGTTGCGGAACGTCCCGAACGAGCAGAAAGCCGCGTTCGGCAAGCTCGTCGGGCAGGCCCGCGGCCGCGTGAACCAGGCGCTGGCGGCCCGTGAGGCGGTGCTCGCGGAGGCGGAGACTGCTGCGCAGTTGGAGGCGGAGCGCGTCGACATCACGACGATCGCGCCGCGGGCGCGCGTCGGCGCACGGCATCCCGTCTCTCTCCTGCAGGAGGAGATCGCAGATCTCTTCGTCGGCATGGGCTGGGAGATCGCAGAGGGCCCTGAGCTCGAGCACGAGTGGTTCAACTTCGACGCGCTGAACTTCGACGTCGACCACCCCGCGCGCCAGATGCAGGACACGTTCTTCGTCGACCCCGTCGATCGTCACCTGGTGCTCCGCACCCACACGAGTCCCGTCCAGGTCCGCTCGATGCTCGAGCGCGGCGCTGCGCTCGCCGAGGAGGGTCGCGGCATCTACGTCCTCTGCCCGGGGCGCGTCTACCGCACCGATGAGTTCGACGCGACGCACCTTCCCGCGTTCGTGCAGTTCGAGGGCCTCGTCGTCGACAAGGGCATCTCGATGGCGAACCTCAAAGGCACCCTCGATCACGTCGCCCGGCAGCTGTTCGGACCCGAGGCGAAGACGCGCTTCCGCACGAACTACTTCCCCTTCACCGAGCCGTCGGCCGAACTCGACCTCTGGCACCCGACCTTCAAGGGCGGCGCGCGCTGGATCGAGTGGGGCGGCTGCGGAATGATCAACCCGAATGTCCTGCGTGCGGCGGGGATCGACCCCGAGGTGTACTCGGGCTTCGCGTTCGGGATGGGCGTCGAGCGGGCGCTGATGTTCCGCTCCGACGTGCAGGACATGCGCGACATGGCCGAAGGTGATGTCCGCTTCAGCGAGCAGTTCGGAATGGTGGTCTGATGCGCGTCCCTCTGTCTTGGCTGCGGGAGTACGTCGACGTCCCCGCGGATGCCTCCGTCGACGACGTCTTCGAAGCGCTCGTCTCGGTCGGCTTCGAGGAGGAGGAGGTCATCCGCCCCGGCGATGAGCTCACCGGGCCCATCGTCGTGGGGCAGGTCCTGTCCCGCGAGCCCGAGGAGCACTCCAACGGCAAGACGGTGAACTGGTGCTCCGTGCGCGTGGTCCCGGAGGGCCAGCAGCAGACCCTGACCGGCGAGGGCATCGAGCCCTCCGGCGTGCAGGGCATCGT
>QFPD01000410.1 GCA_003248845.1 Microbacterium sp.
CGGGCCGGCTCAGGTGGTCAGTGCAACACCGTCCTGGGCTTGAGCGATGAGCTCGTCTAGCTTCTCAGCCGGTGTCATTCCTGCCAAGATCACTCTGAATCGGCCTGGGTTTCGTTCCGTTCTTGAAGCAAGGATGGAACACGATGAACCAGAAGTACTCTCCCGAGATGCGCGAGCGCGCGCTGCGGATGCTCGATGAGGCCAAGGCCTCCGGTGAGCACTCGAATCTGATTTCCGCCGTGCGGCATGTTGCGGGGCTCCTCGGCATGAGCGCGGAGACGCTGCGGGTGTGGCATCGCCGCCGCGAGGTCGACGCCGGCGCGAAGCCCGGTGTCCCGAGCGATGTCGCTGAGGAGAACAAGCGCCTGCGCCGCGAGGTGGCCGAGCTGCGAAAGGCGAATGAGATCCTCAAGGCTGCGAGCGTGTTTTTCGCGAAGGAGCTCGACCGGCCCTGACCGAGATGATCCGCTTCATCGACGAGTATCGAGAGCGGTTCGGGGTCGAGCTCATCTGCCGGACGCTGCGCCCGGCAGTGCAGGGATTCATCACGTCCCGCGGGTATCGCGCCGCGAAGACCCGCGTAGCCTCCGCCCGGCAGCTGCGCGACGAGCTGCTGGTGCCCGAGGTCGCCAGGCTGCATGCGGAGAACTACGGCGTCTACGGGCGGCGGAAGATGCATGCTCTCCTGAAACGGCAGGGGTGGGACATCGGCCGCGACCAGACCGAGCGCCTCATGCGCCTCGCGGGAGTGCGTGGGGTTCGCAAGTCGAAGAAGGTGTTCACGACCAGGCCGGACAAGGCGCAGGCCCTACCGCGGGACCTCGTCCAGCGGCGGTTCCGTGCGGACGCGCCGCGCCGACTCTGGGTTGCAGACATCACGTATGTGGCCACCTGGGCGGGCTTCGCATACGTCGCGTTCGTCACCGACGTCTATTCACGTCGGATCGTGGGCTGGAACGTCGCGGCGACGCTGCGCGCGGAGGTGCTGCCGCTGCAAGCGCTGGACATGGCCGCCTGGGGCGCGGACGGCCCGCTGGACGGGCTGATCCATCACGCCGATCACGGCTCGAACTACATGTCGATGGTCTACACCGACCGGGTCGTCGAGCTTGGCGCAACACCCTCGACGGGAACCGTCGGGGACTCGTATGACAACGCCCTCGCCGAGGCGGTCAACAACCTCTAC
>QFPD01000203.1 GCA_003248845.1 Microbacterium sp.
GGGCGCGGGGCGCGGGGCGCGAGGCGCGGGGCGCGGGGGCGCCGCGGGCGCGCGGGCGCGGCGCGCGGCGGAGGCATCCGTCGGGCACAATGGCGCTGTGAGCCGTACGCATATCCGGGATTTCCATGACGACGACCTCGACGCGGTCGTGCGGCTGTGGGAGGAGGTGCACGGCGCTGAGGAGTCTCCGGTGTATTCGCTCGCCGAGATGATCGCGTCGTGTCAGGCCGACCACGCCGTCGTCGCGACGCGTGACGACGTGCTCGTGGGAGTGGCCGTGGGCCGCGCCGCGCACGCGCAGGGCTGGATCGTCTTCTTCGGCGTCGCGCCGGTCGCCCAGCCCGACCAGATCTCGGCCGGGCTGCTCGATGCGCTCGAGCGGCGGATGGCTCCGCTCGGCCTCGGCAAGCTCTCGATCCTGCTCGCCGAGGGGCAGCAACCCCTCGCCGCGCTGACGGCGAACGGGTTCGAGGTGCGCGATCCGCTCCGCTACCTCGAGCGCGAGATGCCGGTGCAGCGCCGCGAGCTGGACCTGCTCAAAGAGGTGGGCGGGCGCATCCTGCCCCGGCACCTGTGGCGCGGGGTCAGCGGCATGCGTCAGGAGAAGGACCTTCTCGAAGAGCGCCTCGTCACGCCGCTGTCGCGCCCCGACCTGGCGGAGCGGTTCGGCGTCGTGCCGCCGCGCGCCGTGATGCTCTTCGGCCCGCCCGGCACCGGCAAGACGACGTTTGCGAAGGCCGTCGCCTCGCGCCTGGATTGGCCGTTCGTCGAGGTGTTCCCCTCGCGCCTGGCCGACGGATCGTCGAGTCTCGCGGGGGCGCTTCGCACGACCTTCGAGCGGATCGGCGAGCTCGAGCACGCGGTCGTGTTCATCGACGAGGTCGAGGAGATCGCGTCGCGCCGCGGCGGCACTCCGCCCTCGCCGACGCAGGGCGTGACCAACGAGCTGCTGAAGATCGTCGCGGAGTTCCGCGAGCGCGACGGGCGTCTGCTCGTGTGCGCGACGAACTTCGTGCGCGCCCTGGATGCCGCGTTCTTGCGCCACGGGCGCTTCGACTACGTGATCCCGATCGGCCTGCCCGACGGCGAGGCCCGCGCCGCCATCTGGCGCCGCTACATCCCCGCCGCTGCGGCGGAGGCGACCGACATCGCGGCGCTCGTCGCGGCGAGCGACGGCCTCACGCCCGCCGACATCGAGTACGCCGCGCGCCGCGCCTCGCAGGAGGCCCTCGCCCGCGCGCTGCGCGCCGGCGAGGGGTCTGCGGACGGTTCCGAGGGCGATGCCGGGGACGGGCCCGGGGAGGATGCCGGCGATGCGCCGCTCGCGACGGCCGACTATCTTCGCGCGCTCGGTGCAACGCGGGCGACGGTGTCGGCCGAGGCGGTCTCCGACTTCCTCACCGACATCGATGAGTACGCCCGGCTCTGACCGGCTCGGGCGAGTAGCCAACGCCCGCAGATTCGCAAAGTCGCAACAGAATCGGATGCCTGGGCATCCATTCTCCGAATCTGTTGGTGTTTTCCGAATCTGGTGACGGGGGTGGGGGCGCACAACGCCCCCACCCGGTCACCGCTGGATCAGGTCGACGAACCGCTCGGCGATCAGCTGCAGTCCGGCCTCGTCGGGGTGCAGATCGTCGTAGAGGTGCGAGACGTCGGCGTGGCCGAACAGCTGCCGGCCGTCGAGATACGACAGCTGCGCGTCGTCACGCACCGACACGACCTCGGCGAGGATCTCGCGGATGCCCGTCAGGGTGAGCGCCCCGGTGTCGGGCTCGATCTGCCGCGCCGCGGCGTGCATCATGCCGGCGGCGTCGCCGTACACCGGCCCCGGCGTCTGCTCGTGGATCGGGCACGAGATCGGCGAGATGAGGACGATCGGCGTCTCGGGATGCCCCTCGCGAATCGTGTCGAGGAACGCGTGCACCGCGGGGCGGAAGGTGCGCTCGCGCATGCTGTCGGCGTTCACCAGGTTGATGCCCACCTTCAGCGTGATGAGGTCGGCGGGTGCGTCGCGGATCATCCGCGCGGCGAAGCCGTCGAGCTGCGCGTTGCCGGCGAACGACAGATTGCGCAGCTGCCAGTCGAGCGCCGCGGCCGCGCGCATCGGCCAGGGGCCGTCGGTTCTACGACGACATGAGCGCCCAGGGTGCCGACTCGCGGACGACCTGCTCGAAGCCCGACAGGTAGATCTCCCGCAGCGCGCGCTCGACCTCACCGCCGTCGACGCGCTGACGCGCCGGGCCTATGGAGTCGGCGTCGTCGCCGACGATGCCGATCCGGACGTCATCCTGTGCCGCGCATCCGCCGGTGAAGAAAAGGGGGCGGTCGGAACCGACCCCCGCCCGCCCGCGCGCGCGGGCATCTCCGAGGCCTACCGGGTGCAGGCCGACGGTGACGGAGTGCTCGTTACCGGAGCAGGAGACGAGGCGCTCTTCCGTGGGCTGCTGACCGTGGCCGCCCTGTCGTCGCAGGGTGAGCTCGCCGCGCTCGAGATCTCCGACGGCCCGCACTTCGCGTGGCGAGGCCTCTCCCTCGATGTCGTACGCAGATGGTTCCCCGTCGAAGACGTCGAACGGGTCATCGATCTGCTCGCGATCCACAAGTTCAACGTGCTCCACCTCCACCTCAGCGACATGCAGGGGTGGCGCTTCGTCGTGCCCGGCTATGACGTGGCATCCGGCGACGGCCACTACACGGCCGCCGACCTCGACCACCTCGTCGCCTACGCCGCCGCGCGACAGGTGACGATCGTGCCCGAGGTCGACATGCCCGGTCACGTCTCGCCCACGGTCGGAGAGCGGATCGGCGTCGAGGTCGCGACCGGCCCGCACCCGCTCGTGCGCTACCTCGAGTGGCACGGTGAGGGCTTTCCCGCGTTCGTGCAGGCCGTGCTCGACGAGCTCGTCGCCCGCTTCGACGCGCCTTACCTGCACATCGGCGGCGACGAGGCGTTCGGCGACCCGATCGAAAGCTACGTCGCTTTCGTGCGCGCCGCCGTCGCCGAGGTTCGCGCACGTGGCCGTCGAGTGCTCGGATGGCAGGAGACGAGCCGCGCAGGCATCCTCGGCGGCGACGACCGCAGCCAGCTCTGGATCGCCGACCGGGATCGCTTCGACGCCGACAAGGCGCGTCAGGACCTCCCCGAGCAGTTCCACCCCTTCATCCCGCTCCTCGCGCAGACCTTCGCCGAGTCGACCGGCGACGCGGCGCGCCTGGGTGAAGCCGGCGTTCCGGTGATCGTGTCGTCGAGCGACCCGCTGTACCTCGATCGGAAGCCCTCCGAGGACTCCACCGACGCCGGCCAGCAGGAGCAGCGCGCCCGGCTCGGCCACCCCGGATACGAGGCCACGCCGTCGACGGACGTGCTGCGCTGGGACCCCACGCTGCAGGCCGACATCGCCGAGGCCGGTCTCACCGTCGCCGGGGTCGAGGCCGCCCTGTGGTGCGAGAGCGTGACGAGCTTCGACGATGCCGCGACGCTGCTGCTGCCGCGGCTCGGCCTCGTGGCTCAGGTGTGCTGGGGCGGGCCGCTCGGCGGCGACGTCGCCGAGGCCGACGTGCTCGCCGCGGCACGCGCTCAGGCGGACGCCTGGGATGCACTGGGCTTCAGCGCCTACTACCGCTCCGCCGGCGTCCTCGGCTGAGGCCCGGGCGCGGGGCGCCGCGGATTCGGAAACACGCAACAGATTCGGATGCCTCGGCATCCATTGTCCGAGTCTGTTGGTGTCTTCCGATTCTGGTGACCCGGCGCCGGGCCTACTCCGCGACGCGCGCGGCGATGTCGCGGCGGTAGTGGCTGCCCTCGAGCGTGATCTCACCGAGCGCGGCGTACGCGCGCTCGCGTGCCTGCGCGAAGCTCTCGCCCGTCGCGACGACGTTGAGCACGCGCCCGCCCGTCGAGATGAGGTCGCCGCCGGGCGCGTCCGGCCCTGCCGTCGCCGCGTGGGCGAGGTGCACGCCGGGCGTGGACGCCGCCGCGTGCAGCCCCTCGATCGGTCGGCCGGTCGCCGGCGACTCAGGGTAGCCCTCGCTCGCGAGCACGACGGTGATCGCCGGCGCGGGCGAGAACGTCGGCTCCGGCTCGTCTTCGAGCGTGCCGGATGCCGCCGACATCAGCAGGCGTGACAGCGGACTCTCCAGGCGCGCGAGCACGACCTGGGTCTCCGGATCGCCGAACCGGGCGTTGAACTCGATCACCTTGATCTCGGTGTCCGCGCCTTCGCCGGTGAGGATCAGGCCCGCGTAGAGCAGTCCGATGAAGGGGGTGCCCTCGGCATCCAGCTGCCGGATGACGGGCTCGGCCACCTCGGCGGTGACGCGATCGACGAAGGCGCGCTCGCTGCCGAACCGCTCGGCGAGCCACGGAAGCGGCGAGTACGCGCCCATGCCGCCCGTGTTCGGGCCGGCGTCGCCGTCATAGGCGCGCTTGAAGTCCTGCGCCGGCGACAGGGCGCGCACCGTGTCGCCGTCGCTGACGAAGAAGAGCGACACTTCGGGGCCGGA
>QFPD01000204.1 GCA_003248845.1 Microbacterium sp.
CACTTCTTCGCGATCGTCGACGAGGTCGACTCGATCCTCATCGACGAGGCGCGCACACCCCTCATCATCTCGGGCCCGTCGTCGGGCGAGGCCAACCGATGGTTCGTCGAGTTCGCCAAGATCGCGAAGACGCTCGAGGCCGGCGAGGACTACGAAGTCGACGAGAAGAAGCGCACGATCGGTGTGCTCGAGCCCGGCATCGAGAAGGTCGAGGACTACCTCGGCATCGACAATCTGTACGAGTCGGCGAACACCCCGCTCATCTCGTTCCTCAACAATTCGATCAAGGCGCTCGCCCTCTTCAAGCGCGACACCGACTACGTCGTCATGAACGACGAGGTCATGATCGTCGACGAGCACACGGGGCGCATTCTCGTCGGGCGGCGTTACAACGAAGGCATCCACCAGGCGATCGAGGCCAAGGAGGGTGTGCCGGTCAAGGCCGAGAACCAGACGCTCGCGACCGTCACGCTCCAGAACTATTTCCGCCTGTACGACAAGCTCGCCGGCATGACCGGTACCGCTGAGACCGAGGCGGCCGAGTTCATGTCGACCTACAAGCTGGGCGTCGTTCCGATTCCGACGAACAAGCCGATGATCCGCAAGGACCAACCCGACCTCGTCTACAAGAACGAGCCGGCGAAGTTCGCCCAGGTCGTCGAGGACATCGCGCGCCGTCACGAGACCGGCCAGCCGGTGCTCGTCGGCACCGTGTCGGTCGAGAAGAGCGAGTACCTCTCGCGCCTCCTCGCGAAGAAGGGCATCAAGCACGAGGTCCTCAACGCGAAGAACCACGCGCGGGAGGCCGAGATCGTCGCCCGCGCCGGGCGCCTCGGCGCCGTCACCGTCGCCACCAACATGGCCGGCCGTGGAACCGACATCATGCTCGGCGGCAACGCGGAGTTCCTCGCGGTGCAGGAACTCAAGGCCAAGGGCCTCGACCCCGTCGAGACGCCCGATGAGTACGAGGCGGCGTGGGATGCGGTGTACACGGCCCAGCGCGACACCGTGGCCGAAGAGGCCACCAAGGTCGTCGAGGCCGGCGGGCTGTACGTCCTCGGGACGGAGCGGCACGAGTCGCGCCGCATCGACAACCAGCTGCGCGGTCGCTCGGGCCGTCAGGGCGACCCCGGTGAGAGCCGCTTCTACCTGTCGCTGACCGACGACCTCATGCGGCTGTTCCAGTCGGGGGCGGCAGAGGCGATCCTCGCACGCACGAACTTCCCCGACGATGTCGCGATCGAGTCGACGATGGTCTCGCGTGCCATCAAGAGCGCGCAGAGCCAGGTCGAGGCGCGTAACGCCGAGATCCGCAAGAACGTCCTGAAGTACGACGACGTCCTCAACCGCCAGCGCGAGGCGATCTACGCCGACCGCCGCCACATGCTCGAGGGCGACGACCTCTCGGGGCGCGTCGAGCACTTCATCGAAGACGCCATCAGCGCGGTCATCGACGATCACACCGGCTCGGGTCACACCGAGAGCTGGGACTTCGACGCCCTCTGGACCGAGCTCAAGACGCTGTATCCCGTGAGCGTGACGATCGACGAGGTCGTCGCCGAGAGCGGCAACAAGGGACGCGTCACGCCCGAGATCCTCAAGCGCGAGATCCTCTCCGACGCCAAGATCGCTTACGCCGCCCGCGAGGAGAAGCTCGGCACGCCCGCGATGCGCGAACTCGAGCGTCGCGTGGTGCTGCAGGTGCTCGACCGCCGCTGGCGCGACCACCTCTATGAGATGGACTACCTCAAGGACGGCATCGGCCTGCGGGCCATGGCCCAGCGCGACCCGCTGATCGAGTACCAGCGCGAGGGCTACCAGATGTTCCAGGCGATGATGGGCCAGATCAAGGAGGAGTCGGTCGGATTCCTCTACAACCTCGACGTCGAAGTGCGCCAGCAGGGCGAGGGTCAGGTCGAGAGCGAGGTGCAGGCCAAGGGTCTGCAGGCCCCGGCCGTCGAGGCGCAGAAGCTCCAGTACACGGCTCCCGGCGAGGGCGGCGATGTCGAGGTGCGCAACGACCGCGGGCAGGTGCAGCAGGCGGCGACGTCGAAGCTCCGCCAGGCCGCGAGCGGCGCGGCCCCCGCTCCCGCGACGGAAGCTCCGCGGGGTGCTTTCGGTCAGCGCACGGACGGCGCCGCGGCATCCACTCCCGCTCCTCAGAACCGCGCCGACCGCCGTGCCGCGGGGAAGAAGAAGTAGGCCGAACGGTCCAGCAGGCGGCGATTGGCCCGGATGCCGCGGGGATATCCTGATCGGATGACCCCGCGCATCCTCGACCAGTCGACCAAACTCAAGGACGTCCTCTACGAGATCCGCGGGGCCGCCCTGGTCGAGGCCGATCGGCTCGAAGCCGACGGGCACCGGATCCTCAAACTCAACACCGGCAACCCCGCGATCTTCGGATTCGAGGCGCCGTATCAGATCGTCCGCGACATGATCGAGGCCGTGCCGCACGCGCACGGCTACAGTGACAGCCGCGGCATCATGTCGGCCCGCCGTGCGGTCGTCTCGCGCTACGAGCAGGTCCCCGGCTTCCCGAAGTTCGACCCCGACGACGTCTACCTCGGCAACGGGGTGTCCGAACTCATCACGATGACGATGCAGGCGCTCCTCGACACCGGCGACGAGGTCCTGATCCCCGCCCCCGACTACCCGCTCTGGACGGCGATGACGAGCCTCGCCGGCGGCACTCCCGTCCATTACCTGTGCGACAACGAGGACGGCTGGCAGCCGTCGCTCGACGACATCCGTGCGAAGATCACGGAGCGCACGAAGGCGATCGTCGTCATCAATCCGAACAACCCCACGGGCGCGGTGTACTCCCGCGAGGTGCTCCAGGGCATCGTCGAGATCGCGCGCGAGCATGAGCTCCTGCTCCTGTCGGACGAGATCTACGACCGCATCCTCTTCGACGACGCGCAGCACATCCCGCTCGCGACACTCGCACCGGACCTCCTGTGCCTCACCTTCAACGGCCTGTCGAAGACCTACCGTGTCGCGGGATACCGCTCCGGGTGGATGGTGATCACGGGGCCCAAGCGCCACGCCGCGGGGTTCCTGCAGGGCATCCAGCTGCTCGCCTCGACGCGCCTGTGCCCGAATGTCCCGGCGCAGCACGCGGTGCAGGCCGCGCTGTCAGGGGTGCAGTCGATCGACGCGCTCATCGCGCCCTCCGGCCGGCTGCACGAGCAGCGGGATGCCGCGTGGCAGGGCCTCGAGGCGATCCCCGGAGTCTCCTGCCACAAACCCGCGGGCGCGCTGTACGCGTTCCCTCGCCTCGACCCCGAGGTGCACGACATCCGCGACGACGCGAAGCTCGTCTACGACTTCCTCGTCGCGGAGCACGTGCTGCTCGTGCAGGGAACCGGCTTCAACTGGCCGACTCCGGATCACCTGCGGATCGTCACACTGCCCGAGGCGCGCGTCCTGACCGAGGCGATCGAACGGCTCGGCAACTTCCTCGCGTCGTACCGGCAGTAACCGCTGGTCAGAGAGCGGCGAGAGAGGTGGCGCGCCAACGGCCATCCCACCCCTCGAGGCGCACGGCGACGGCGCGCGTGCGCGCGGGTCCTGCCGTGATGACGACGCCCTCGACGACGCCGTCCGCGGGGGAGGAGCACCGCGTCGAGACGATGCGGTACGCCGGCCGCGCGGGAGTGACGCCGCGCGCGTTGCGCGCTCGGGCCGACAGGTTGGCACGGGTGAGCAGAGCCCGGTAGGCGTCCTCGCCGAGCCAACGGGCCAGCTGGTCGACCTCGCGGACCCCCGCCAAGACCTCCAGGACGCCGATCGTGAGGTTCGCGAGCAGCGGCACAGGGTCGGGCAGATCGGTCGTGGGTGTGCGCTGCGGCGCGAAGTACTCGGCGACCTCGAGCGCCGAGGAAGAACGCGCTCCGCGGCGTGCGGAACCGGTGATCGGTGGGACCATGGCGACCTCCTTCGGCCGGGTTCGCGTCGATCGGGTCCACCCCGGTGTCGACGGAACCGAGTAGAACACGCGGGCGCACGCCGTGGGATGAGAATCCCCTCACCTGTGGATAGATGCCACGCACGCTCCGCCGTGCGACGTAGCCTCGCGGGGTGCGTTGGGATCGCTTCTTCGAAGACCTGGAAGATCAGCTCGACTCCGAATGGGAGGCCGAGCGTGCCGCGCTGGACACCGAGGCCGAGCGCCTGCGGCTCTCGCGCGTCGCGCTGCGCGAGCGCCTCGTCGCGCTGTCTCGTCAGCGGCGCGACGTCGTCGTGCACCTCGTCGACGGGTCGACCCTCATCGGACAGGTCGCGCGCGTGGGCGCGGACTGGTTCGCGATCGTCTCCGCTCCGGCGGCGGGTGCGCTCATCTCCCAGGCGGTGATCGTTCCGGTGAGCGCGCTCACCGGAATCGGCGCGCCGATGGATGCCGTGCTCGCGAGCGTGCGCGATGCGGACGCCGGCCGCGCGCTCGGTCAGCGCATGGGGCTCGGGTTCGTCCTGCGCGACCTCGTCCGTCGCCGCGT
>QFPD01000411.1 GCA_003248845.1 Microbacterium sp.
AGGTCGGCCAGGCGGTCGAGGTGGTGGGGATCGACGTCGAGCTCGGCGAGCACCTGTCGGGCGACCGTCTCGCCCGACGTCGCACTGCGGGCGGTCGACATCCCTCTCGTCATCGGCACCAACACCGACGAGTACCGGTTGTGGTTCACTCCCGAACAGCTCGCGGGGATCAGTGCCCTGAAGCTCACGCTCGCGCGCCTCGCGACCGGTGTGCCGCGGCGCGCCGTGCGCGCGTACCGCGCCGCGTTCCCCGGCGCGTCAGCCGGCGAGATCCTCGGCCAGATCGTGACGGACCGCCTGCTGCGCGGGCCCGCCGCGCGTGTCGCCGCGGCGCGCACCGCCCCCACCTATTTCTACGAACTCGCCTGGCCGAGCCCCGTTCGCGACCTGCGGGCCGCGCACGCGATCGACATCGGCTTCGTCTTCGACCGTCTCGAGGCATCCGACTCGCAGACCGTCGTCGGACCCGACGCTCCGCGCGAGCTCGCCGCCCGCATGCACGCCGACTGGGTTGGCGTGGTGCGGACCGGCGACCCGGGGTGGCCTCGTCACGGCGCCGGACGCGAAGTCCAGCTGTACGACGTCCCACCGCGCGTCACCGCGCTGCGCCGCGCCGATGCTCTGGATTCCCTCCCGGATTGAGGTTCGCACTCAGGAGGTCAGGGCGCGCACGACGGCGTCGGCCAGCAGGCGACCGCGGCGGGTGAGGACGACGCGGCCACGCACGGCCGCGGTGCCATCGATGAGACCGTCGGCGATGAGCGATGCCACGGCGTGCCGCCCCTCGCCCTGAAGATCCGACACTGCGATGCCCTCGGCGATCCGCGACCGCAGCAGCACGTCCTCGAGCCGCCGCGCGGCGGCGTCCGGACGCTCGCGCGCCGCGGCGGGAGACTCGCCGGCGTCGAGCCGCTGCGCGTACGCCGCGGGGTGCTTGACGTTCCACCAGCGCAGCCCCGAAACGTGGCTGTGCGCACCGGGCCCGTAGCCCCACCAGTCGGTGCCGCGCCAGTAGGCGAGGTTGTGCCGCGATCGGTGCGCGGGCGAGGTCGCCCAGTTCGACACCTCGTACCACGCGAGCCCTGCGCTCGCGAGCAGATCGTCGACGAGCTCGTACATGTCGGCCTGCAGGTCATCGTCGGGGGCGGCGACGTCGCCGCGGCGGATCTGCCGGTGCAGCT
>QFPD01000205.1 GCA_003248845.1 Microbacterium sp.
GCTTCCTTCCCGCAGGTCACCCCGAGCGCAATGACGTCGGTGCGCGGGCCGCGTTCATCGATCACATCGACATCCCGCGGCAGCACGTCCACCCGCTGGCGGCTGTAGGCGAGGTCGCCGATATGGATGCCGCTGCGGAGGCCTACGCCGCAGAGCTCGCCCGCTTTGGCGATGCAGAGCGAGCGTGGCCAGCCTTCTATCTCTGCTTCCTCGGCGTCGGCCCGGACGGCCACATCGCGTCGCTCTTCCCTGATCGCCCCGAGATCCAGGTCACCGACCGCACCGTCGTCGCGGTGCACGACGCTCCGAAACCCCCGAGCGACCGACTGAGCCTCACGCGCCCTGTCCTGAATTCATCACGGTGCGTCTGGCTCGTCGTCTCCGGCGTCGACAAGGCGTCCGCCCTCGGACTGGCGCTCGCGGGCGCGAGCTACGAGACGGTGCCGGCGGCGGGTGCGAAGGGGCGGCGGCGCACTCTCTTCTTCGTCGATGAGGATGCCGCGGCGAACGTTCCCGGCGAACTCATCGATCAGGAGTTCTGAGCGCTCAGGCCTGCCCGCGCCGCTCGCGCAGCTGGTGCAGAGCATCCTCGAGGAGGGCGTCGGCCTCTTCCTCGGTACGACGCTCTTTCACATAGGCGAGGTGCGTCTTGTACGGCTCGGTCTTCGCGAGCGCGGGCGGGTTATCCTTGTCGCGACCGGCAGGCAGACCCGAGTGCGGCGAATCGATGACTTCGGGGATCTCCTCCTCGGGAATCCCCGCCGCGAAGTAGCGGACAGTCTCGTTGCCCAGGGCATCCCAGTACGACACCGCGACGCGGTCGGCGTGGTGGCCGTGATCCTGCTCGCCCATGGGTCCGGCACCGACACGGGTGCCGCGGATCGCGTTTCCTCCGGTGGCCATCAGATCCCCTGAAACTTCGTGATGAGTCCGAGCGCGACGATGGAGACGAACCACACGAGCGCAAGGACGACGGTGAAGCGGTTGAGGTTGCGTTCGGCGAGCCCCGACGATCCCATCGCGGAGCTCATGCCGCCGCCGAACATGTCGGACAGTCCGCCACCACGTCCCTTGTGCAGCAGGATCAGGAGGGTCAGCAGGAGGCTGGTGATCCCCAGCAGGACCTGCAACACGAACTCGAGGATGTCCACAGTCGAAGAAGCCTTTCGCGGCGCCCACGGCAGGGCGCACAAAGGTCGAGTATACCGTTCGCGGACGCCTCCTTCGGGAGGCGTCCGCGAACGCGGGCGTCAGACGCCGACGTGCTTCTGGTACCGGATGATCGCGGCGAACTCGTCCGCGACGAGGCTCGCCCCGCCGACGAGCGCGCCGTCGACATCGGGCTCGCGCATGAAACTCGCGATGTTGCCCGACTTCACCGACCCGCCGTACAGGATGCGCGTGCGCGCCGCAGCGTCGGCTCCGAGTTTGTCGGCGATCACGGCGCGGAGAGCGGCACAGACTTCCTGCGCCTGCTCGGGCGAGGCGACCTGCCCGGTCCCGATGGCCCAGACCGGCTCGTAGGCAACGACGATGTCGGCGTCCGCCGAGACACCCTCGAGGGCGACCTCGAGCTGCCCGACGGAGACGGCGGTGGGACCGGACTCCTCGCGCTGCTCGAGGGTCTCGCCCACGCAGATGACCGGCACGAGGCCGTTTCGCAGTGCCGCCTGCACCTTCTCGCCGACGAGCTCGTCGGTCTCGTGGTGGTAGTCACGGCGCTCGGAGTGCCCGATGATGACGTACCGGCATCCGAGCTTCGACAGGAAGACGCCGGACACCTCACCGGTGTAAGCGCCGGAGTCCTTCGTCGAGAGGTCCTGAGCCCCGAAAGCGAAGGGGATCTTGTCGGCGTCGATGAGGGTCTGCACCGTGCGGATGTCGGTGAACGGCGGGAAGAGGGCGACCTCCACCGAGCCGTCCTCATGCGCGGCATCCTTCAGCGTCCAGTGCAGCTTCTGGACGAACGCGACCGCCTGCAGATGGTCGAGGTTCATCTTCCAGTTGCCGGCGATGAGGGGGGTACGTGCCATCAGCTTTCCCATCCGAGGATCTCCAGCCCGGGGAGCTTCTTGCCCTCCAGGAATTCCAAGCTCGCGCCGCCGCCGGTCGAGATGTGACCGAACTGGTCGTCCGCGAAGCCGAGCTGGCGCACGGCCGCTGCAGAGTCACCGCCACCCACGACCGAGAGTCCGTCCACCTCGGTCAGGGCCTGCGCGACCGCCTTCGTGCCCGCGGCGAATGCCGGCATCTCGAAGACGCCCATGGGCCCGTTCCAGAACACGGTCTTCGAGGAGCGGATCGCGTCGGCGAAGACCTTCGCGGTCTCGGGACCGATGTCGAGCCCCATGCCGTCGGCGCCGAAGGGAGTGTCCTCCAGCGCGTCGGCGGCGGCGACGACGTGGTCGGCGTCGGCCGCGAAGCCGGAGGCCATGACGGCGTCGACCGGAAGGATGAGCTCGACGCCCTTCTCCGCCGCCGTCGCGATGTAGCCCTTGACGGTATCGATCTGGTCGGCCTCGAGCAGGCTCTTGCCGACCTTCAGACCCTGCGCGGCGAGGAACGTGAAGAGCATCCCCCCACCGACGAGGATCTTGTCGGCGCGCGGCAGGAGGTGCTCGATGACACCCAGCTTGTCGCTGACCTTCGATCCGCCGAGGACGACCGCGTACGGACGCTCGGGCTTCTCCGTGAGGCGGTCGAGGACGTCGACCTCCTTCTCGATGAGGAAGCCGGCGGCCGAAGGCAGCAGCTCGGCGAGCTCGTACACGGACGCCTGCTTGCGGTGGACGACGCCGAACCCGTCAGAGACGAGAGCGTCGCCGAGCGCGGCGAGCTCACCGGCGAAGGCGCGACGCGCGGCGTCGTCCTTCGCGGTCTCGCCCGCGTTGAAGCGGAGGTTCTCGATGACGGCGATGTCGCCGTCCTCCAGAGCGGATGCCGCATCCTGCGCCGAGGCGCCGACCGTGTCACTCGCGAAGGCGACGGGCTTGCCGAGCAGCTCGGACAGGCGCTGTGCGACCGGCTCGAGGCTGTATTTCGGGTCGGGGGCCCCATCGGGGCGTCCGAGGTGCGAGCACGCGATGACGCGAGCGCCCTGGTTGATCAGGTGATTGAGCGTGGGAAGAGCCGCCCGGATACGGCCATCGTCCGTGATGACGCCCTCTTTGAGAGGGACATTGAAGTCAACACGGACGATGACGCGCTTACCGGCCAGCGAACCCAGGGAATCGAGGGTACGCAGAGCCATGATGTTCTAGATCAGAGCTTCTCGGCGACGAGCTCGGTGAGGTCGACGAGACGGTTCGAGTAGCCCCACTCGTTGTCGTACCAGGCCGACACCTTCACAAGGTTGCCCGAGACGTTCGTCTGGCCCGCGTCGAAGACCGACGAGTGCGGGTCGTGGACGATGTCGGTCGAGACGATCGCGTCGGTGTTGTACTTCAGGTAGCCCACGAGCGGACCCTCCGACGCGGCCTTCTCGTACGCCGCGTTGATCTGGTCGACGGTCAGCCCCTCGGTCGGGGTGATGATCGTGAGGTCGACGATCGAGCCGGTGGGAACCGGAACGCGGTACGACGAGCCGGACAGCTTGCCGTTGAGCTCGGGCAGGACGAGACCGATGGCCTTCGCGGCACCGGTCGCGGCCGGGACGATGTTGATCGCCGCGGCGCGAGCGCGGTGCAGGTCGCTGTGCGGGCCGTCCTGCAGGTTCTGGTCGGCCGTGTACGCGTGCGCGGTCATCATGAAGCCGCGCTCGATGCCGAAGTTGTCGTTGAACACCTGCGCGAGGGGTGCGAGGCAGTTCGTGGTGCACGACGCGTTGGAGATGATGTTCATCGTCGCCGAGTCGTAGTCACCGTCGTTGACGCCCATGACGAACGTGCCGTCGACATCGGTGCCGGGAGCCGAGATGATGACCTTCTTGGCGCCACCGTCGATGTGCTTCTTGGCGTCCACGGCCTTGGTGAAGCGGCCCGTCGACTCGATGACGATATCGACACCCAGCTCGCCCCAAGGGAGGTTCGCGGGGTCGCGCTCTTCGAAGACCTTGATGGACTTGCCGTTGACGGTGATCGAGTCCGCGTCGTACGAGATCTCGGCGTCGAGGCGGCCGCCGACGGAGTCGTACTTGAGCAGGTGGGCGAGCGTCTTGTTGTCGGTGAGGTCGTTCACCGCCACGATCTCGACGTCTGCGCCCGAGGCCTTCACGGCCCGAAAGAAGTTGCGGCCGATGCGGCCAAAGCCATTGATACCAACGCGGACGGTCACTTGAGGACCCTGCCCTTCCCTAGGAATCGAGTGCTCACGCGCCCAGAAAGGCGCGAGGTCTTTCAACACCTCCACTCTATGACACGCAGGCGGGCCGCGGGGCACCGCGGGGCAGGTTACCGGTCAGTCAGGCCGCTGACCGGGGCGCGGCAGGGTCAGTCGTCCTCGAGCATGTCGGGCGTGAGGTTCGCGTCGGTGCCGGGGATGCCCTGATCGGCGGCGC
>QFPD01000206.1 GCA_003248845.1 Microbacterium sp.
ACGTTCCCGCGTCGCCGTCCGGGGCCCGGTCTCGATCATCGTCGGCGTCGCCGCGGGAGTCATCGCCCTGCCGGTGGTGGGGCTGCTCACGGCTCTCCTCGCCGGCTGGGCGGCGCTCGCGATCGTGAACGTGGCGTGGCTCCTCGTCGCGCTGTGGCCGATGGACGCCGCGCAGACCCGGGCGCACGCGACCACGGAGGATCCCGGCCGCACGCTCGCCCGCACGATCGCCCTGACCGGCAGCCTCGTGAGCCTCGTCGCCGTCGTCGCCGTGCTCATCCACAGTCGCGACGACTCGCGCACGGCGGCGCTCACGGCGGGCGTCGCGATCCTCGCGGTCGCGTCGTCGTGGGCGCTGATCCAGGTCGACTACATGCTTCGGTACGCGCACCGCTTCTACTCGCGGCGCGAGACAGGACTCAACGGCGGCATCGACTTCAACCAGGACGACGATCCGATGTATTCGGACTTCGGCTACTTCTCAGTCGGCCTCGGGATGACGTACCAGGTGTCCGACACGAACCTCTCGGCGAACGAGATCCGTCGCATCGTCGTCGCGCAGACGCTCGTCGCGTATCTGTTCGGCGCCGTGATCCTCGCGAGCGTGGTCAATCTGGTGGCGGGGCTGGGCTGACGTCTGCCTGCGGCAGGGAGCGGGGGCGCGGTTCGACCGCGACCGTCGTGTCGGCGCGCGCGGATAGAGTGACGCCATGAGCATGGGCGGCCTCGGCGGCGGGGCACCGGGCGGGGGAATGCGCGGTGGCGCCGCCTTCCGCGGTGTCGACGTCGCCGCCCAGAAGCGCCTCAACGCGGAGGCGCCCCAGGTCGAGAACCTCGGCGCGCGCGTCGTCGCGATGTTCCGCCCCTACCTCGGTCGCATCGTCCTGACCGGCGTCATGGTCGTCGCGGGAGCCGCGATCGGCGTCGTCCCCCCGCTCATCGTGCAGCAGATCTTCGATCAGGCACTGTTCCCCACCGACGGCACCGGCGTCGACGTCGGGCTCCTGTGGCGGCTCGTCGGTGCGATGATCGGTCTCTTCCTGCTGTCGGCGGTCCTCGGCGTGGCCCAGACCTGGCTCACTTCCACCGTCGGCAACGCCGTCACGGGCGACTTGCGCGTGCGTCTCTTCGATCATCTGCAGGCCATGGAACTCGGCTTCTTCACGCGCACCAAGACCGGCGTCATCCAGTCGCGCCTGCAGAACGACGTCGGCGGCGTCTCCGGCGTGCTCACGAACACCGTCACGAGCATCCTCGGCAACACCGTCACCGTCATCTCCGCTCTCGTCGCGATGGTGCTCATCGACTGGCGGCTGACGATCATCGCCGTCGTGCTCATGCCGATCCTCGTGTTCGTGCAGCGTCGCGTGGGGCAGGTGCGGGCGCGCATCGCGGGGCACACCCAGGAGTCCCTCTCCGAACTGACGTCGATCACACAGGAGACGCTGTCGGTGTCGGGCATCCTCCTCTCCAAGGCCTTCAACCGTCAGCGCACCGAGTCGGCGCGCTATCGGGAGGAGAACACCAACCAGGTGCGTCTGCAGGTGCAGCGCGCGATGAGCGGGCAGGGCTTCTTCGCGGTCGTGCAGGTGCTGATGGCATCCGTGCCGGCGGTCATCTACCTCGTGTCGGGGTACCTCATCGGGGGTGCGGCCGGCGCCGCCACGATCACCGCCGGCACCGTGGTCGCGTTCACGACCGTGCAGGCACGTCTGCTGCAGCCGCTCATGGGACTCATGCGGGTCGCCCTCGATCTGCAGACGTCGCGGGCACTGTTCGCCCGGATCTTCGAGTACCTCGATCTGGTCCCCGCGATCCAGGATGCTTCGGACGCGACCACCGTGGCCGCGGCGCCCGGACCGGTCGGGCGCATCGAGTTCCGCAGCGTCGTCTTCCGCTACCCGGATGCCGCGGAGGAGGCGCGTCCGACGCTCGACGGCGTGTCCTTCGTCGCCGAGCCGGGCGAGCACGTCGCCTTCGTGGGGCCCTCCGGCGCAGGCAAGACGACCGTGCTGTATCTCGCGCCGCGGTTCTACGAGGCCTCCGCGGGCAGCGTGCTCTTCTCCGGCGCCGATGTGAAGACCTTGACGCAGGAGTCGATCATCGACCACATCGGGATCGTGTCGCAGGAGACGTACCTCTTCCACGCGACGATCCGCGAGAACCTGCGCTACGCGAAGCCTGACGCAACGGATGCCGAGATCGAGGCCGCGTGTGCGAGCGCGAACATCCACCACATCATCACAGCGTTCGAGAAGGGCTACGACACCGTCGTCGGGGAGCGTGGCTACCGCCTCTCGGGCGGTGAGAAGCAGCGCATCGCCATCGCACGCGTGCTGCTCAAAGACCCGCCGGTGCTGCTCCTGGACGAGGCGACGAGCGCGCTCGACACCGTGTCGGAGCGGATCGTGCAGGAGGCGATCGACGCCGCGGCGTCGGGCCGCACGACGCTGTCGATCGCGCACCGTCTCTCGACAGTCGTCGGCGCCGACACGATCCACGTCGTCGAGGCGGGGCGGATCGTCGAATCGGGCACGCACGCCGAGCTGCTGGCGCACGGCGGGCTCTACGCCGAGCTCGCCGCCGAGCAGATGGCCGCGGCTCGTATCGAGGGCATCGATCAGGCGGCAGCTCCCCGAGCGCTGCCCGAGCGGCGTGCCGACCGAGCCCCCGAGGGCGCGGCGGGAGCGGATGCCGCGCGCCTCGTCGCCGACCCGCCGGTCGAGCGCGCGGGGGATGAAGCAGTGTGGAGCGCCATGACGGAGTCGCCTCCGGAGTGACAGGTCAGCGCCGCGGGCGAGAGCGGGTCAGTCCGCGGACGGCCACGTCTCGGACCCGATCGCGTCGGTCGGCTCCGGCGTCGGCTCGTTCTCCTCGACGAACTCGGGCGTCGGATTGACGAGTTCCTCGGTCGGCACCTTCTTCAGCTCGTCGATCTCGTCGCGCAAAGCGTCGAGGTCGGGACCCTCGGGAGACTCGGGAACGTCGGGGATGTTCGAGGAAACGTCGGCCATGAGCCCACCCTAACCCGGGATCACCCGGCGTCTCTCTCATCTGGGCGTATCTCACCACAGGGCGGCGGCCGAACGCAGGTCGGCGCCTGCGGCATCCAGCGCCACCGACTCGTGCTCCGCGCGAGCGGACAGCTCACGAACGAGTGCGCTGACCGCACGGCGGTAGGCATCGTCGGCGTGCTGCTGCGCGATGCGCACGAGCGGCGGTGTGTCCATATCGTGGATGAGCCGAATCCGCGCGCGCGCGGCCGCGCGCTGACCGGCAGCATCCAGGACGGCGATGCCACCCCGGAGCGCATCGAGGTAGTCGGCGAGCACCGGCAGGGCGTCTTTGCGCTGCGTGATCGACGAGCCATCCGCGCGCTCGCGCCACTGCACGACGACGTCGGGGATGACGTCGATGGCGCGGGCGCGGACGTAGAGGCGCTGCGCCACGATCTGGTCTTCGTACATGCGGTCCTCGGCAAAGCGCAGCCCGTGCGCGCGCCAGAGTTCGACGCGACTGAGCTTCGACCAGGCGACGATGTTGCCGGATACCTCGGGGTGTTCGGCGAGCGTCGTCCCCTGACGCGCGGGCGCCGTTGCGGCGGCGACCCACGGCTGCACCGGACCCGGCGCATAGCGTCCGTCGGGTCCGGGCCGCAGGCGCACGTACGCGCCCACGACGATGTCGCTGCCGCTCGCGTCGATCGCACCGATCAGGCGCTCGATGGCACGCGGTGCCATGACATCGTCGGCATCGAGAAACCCGACGAATGGCGTCGAGACGAGATCGAGGCCCGTGTTCCGGGCGGCGCCGAGACCGCGTGGCGCGCCGTGGCGCACGACGGTGAATCGGGCGTCGGATACCGCAGCCTCCGCGAAGACGTCACCGGTGGCATCCGCCGACCCGTCGTCGACGAGGATCGCCCGCCAGGCGGCGAAGGTCTGCGCGCGCAGCGATGCCAGTGCCTCGGTCGCGAACCCCGCGACGTCGCGTCCCGGCACGATGATTGTGACGAGCGGGCGGGGATCGACCGGCGTGTTCACGTGCCCGATCGTACTGCCGAGACCGCGGCGGCGACCGCATCGGCGATGGGGGAGAGGTCCGCTGTCAGGGCGTGACCGAACGTGAACCGAACGGCGCTCTGCGCAATGTCGGGGGCGATGCCGCACGCGACGAGCACGTGCGACGGCTCGTCGCTCCCGGCCGCGCACGCAGACCCGCTCGAGGTGACGAGTCCGCGTCGCTCGAGTTCGAGGAGCACGGCCTCGCCGCTCGTCCCCGCGAAGGTGAAGCTCGCCGTGCCGGGCAGCCGCCGGGTCGGATGCCCCGTCACCTGCGCCGTCGGGACGTGCGCCAGAACCCTCTCCACGAACGCGTCGCGGAGCGCGCCGACGCGTTCCGCGGCGCTCTCCCGTTCCGCTTCGGCGAGTTCCAGCGCGGTCGCGAACGCGACCGCGCCGGCGAGGTTCTCGGTGCC
>QFPD01000207.1 GCA_003248845.1 Microbacterium sp.
GTGACGAGGACGGTGGTCAGCTGGTCCGAGATCTCGGCGGCGCGCATGCATCGATTCTAGGCATCCGGCGCGCAGGTCGAGAGGTCAGGTCGCGGTGAAGGCGAGGCGCGCACCCGAGCGGACCGCGCGGCAGCCGGGCAGGTCGATGGGTCCCTGACCGCGCCAGTCGGTGACCAGGCGCGCCACCTCGAGAGTCTGCGCGCGCGTCAGCGAAACGCCGAACTCGCTCGCCACGACGTGCCGGATGATCCGATGGCGCAGCGCCGGCGGGTTCGCGGCGAGCGCCGCCACCGAGATCGCGATCCCCGCCTCGACGTGCTCCACGATGTCTTCGATGGTCTCGTCGATCATGTCGGCGAAGGCGGCGGCATCCTCACGCAGCTGGTCGCTCGTGCGGGCGAGGGCGTCGGCGACTCCCGGACCGAGCTCGGCCTCCAGGACCGGCATGACGTCCTGACGGATGCGGACGCGGAGGAATCGGCGGTCGAGGTTGTGCGGGTCCTCCCAGACGGCCAGGCCCGCGGCGGCGCACGCGGCGCGGGTCGTCGTGCGGCGCACCCCGAGGAGCGGGCGGAGGATGCGGATGCCTTCTTCTTCGCGATCGGGCGACATGCCGCCGAGGCTCGCGGCCCCCGACCCGCGGGCGAGGCCGATCAGCACCGTCTCGGCCTGGTCGTCGAGGGTGTGGGCGAGCAGGAGCGCGACGGCGCCCGCCTCGCGGGCGGCGTCGAGAAGCGCGGCGCGGCGGGCGTCGCGGGCGGCGGCCTCCGGGCCGCCGGCCTCGGCCGGTGGGGCCACCTCGACGCGCACCGCGTGCGCGTCGAGGCCGAGCCGCTGCGCCGTGGCGACGGCGCGAGCGGCGACGGTGTCGGAGCCGGGTTGCAGACCGTGGTCGATGACGACGGCGCGCGCGGCGAGCCCGGCCTTGGGGGCTTCGAACGCAACCGCGGCGGCGAGTGCGAGCGAGTCGGCTCCGCCGGAGAGACCAACGAGGATCGGCCCGTCGACCGTCGCGAGCGCCGCGCGCACGGCCCGGCGAATGTCGGCGATGGCGGGGTCGAGGCCGGGGCGCGCGTCGGAGCGTTCAGGGGCTTCCACGTGTCCACGCTATCCCCGACCCGCGCGACTAGGCTGGACGCGGCCATCCCAGACTTTCCGAAGGAGCACCAGCATGGGCGCATACGACGCCGTCATCGAGATCCCGCGCGGCAGCCGCGTCAAGTACGAGGTCGACCACGGCACCGGTCGCGTGTTCCTCGACCGCGTCCTGTTCACCCCGATGGGCTACCCGGCCAACTACGGCTTCTTCGAGGACACGCTCGGCGAGGACGGCGACCCGCTCGACGTGCTGCTGCTGCTCGACCGCGACCTGTACCCGGGCGTGATGGCGAAGGTGCGCCCGGTCGCCGTGCTGAAGATGCTCGACGAGGCGGGCGGCGACGACAAGGTCGTGGCCGTGCTCGCGAAGGACCCGCGCTGGGACCACATCCAGGACGTGTCGGACCTCGACGAGTGGACCAAGGGCGAGATCGGTCACTTCTTCGAGCACTACAAGGACCTCGAGCCGAACAAGTGGGTCAAGGTCGACCAGTGGGCGGACGCCGCCGAGGCCGAGCGTCTCGTCGCCGAGGCGTTCCAGCGCTTCCAGGACGAGGGCGCGCAGACCGCCACGCAGGGTGAGGGTCACGCCCCGAAGACCATCTGACGATCAACTGATCGGTCGTTCAGACGAGAAGAGCGGATGCCAAGGCATCCGCTCTTCTGCGTTCGTGGGCGTCGAGGTGTCAGTAGACGTTGATGCCGTGGTCGAGGAGGACGGGCGCCGGATCGATGCGGGTGCCCCACTGGTAGACCTCGAAGTGGAGGTGGCAGCCGTCGGCGAGGCCGGTCGCTCCGACGTAGGCGATGACGTCGCCCGCGTTGACCCACTGGCCGTAGCCGACGTTGAAGCCGCCGCTCACGATGTGGGCGTAGCCGGTGACGATGCCGCCGCCGTTGTCGATCTTGATGTAGTTGCCCCAGTCGCTCGTGTACGCGGCGAAGATGACGGTGCCGGATGCCGCGGCGTAGATGGGCGACCAGCAGCCCGTCGCGAAGTCGATGCCGCGGTGCCCGCTGCTCGTGCAGCCGTTCGGGCCGCACACCGAGCCGCGGTTGCCGAACCAGGAGGAGATGTACCCGGATGCCGGGCGGACCCATCCGCCCGTACCGGCTTGGCCGCCGCCGCCTCCTCCGCCGCCGCCACCACCGCCGCCTCCGCCACCGCCGTTGTTGGCGTTGTTGGCGGCTTCTTCGGCTTCGCGGCGGCGCTGTTCGGCGAGAGCGGCCTGACGGGCGATCTCGGCCTGACGCGCGGCTTCGACACCGGCCTCGTAGTCGGCGACGGTCTTGGCCGTCTCGTCCTTGAGCGCGGCGAGCTGAGCCTGCAGCGTGCCGAGGTTCTGGGTCTGCGCGTCGAGGGCGGCCTGCGCGGCGGTCGCCGCGTCTTGGGCGGCGATCATCTTCTGCTGCGCTTCTTGCTGCAGCCGATCGCGCTCGTTGCGGGCGTCCTGCGCGAGGTTGCTGAGGTTCTGCGCGTTGTTGCGGGCGCTGACGGCGTCGGCGTAGACGCCCTTGTTCGCCGCGACGACCCGGTCCATCGTGCCGAGCTTGGCGAGCAGGTCGTCGGCGCTCGCGGCCGAGCCCGAGAAGAAGAGTTCGAGAGCGGCGTCGTCGCCGCCGTTGCGATACTGCTGGGCGGCGAGGCGGCCGAGCTTCTGGGCGGTGGCGGTCGCGCGCGCGGATTCGGCGTCGGCCTGCGACTGCAACGCGTTGGCCTTGTCGACGGCGGCCTCGTAGGCGATCTGGGCGGCGACGTACTCGTCGGCGAGGCGCTGCGCTTCAGCCTGCTTCGCGGCGACGTCGGCTTGGAGCGCGGCGATGAGGCCTTCGATGCGGGTGATCTCGGAGGCCTTGGCAGCCTCGTTGTTCTTCGCGTTCTGGACGTCATCCCACGAGGGGTAGTCAGCCGCGAAGGCGGCGGGGCCGAGGCCGAGCGCGAGCGCGCCGATCCCGAGGACGCCGAGCCCGCCGAAGCCGATCGCCATGCGTCGCGAGACGGGGTTCTTGAGGGTGCGCAGCTCGCCCGGGGTCGGCGCGCAGCCGCAGTCCTCTGCCGATCCGGCCTCGTTCCTCACCGTGCCCGCCCTCTCGGTCTGCTGTCGCTGTCGCGCTGCGCGGATGCCGCGTGCGCGCGCTCGCGTATGGAAATCACACGCACAACACCAGTCACACTAACAACATTCGCGGCGTCTGCCCAGGGCGTTCTCACGGTTCTCACGCCTTCTCGCGGCATCCACTCTCTCGGCCATCCTCCCCTTCGACGCGCCCGGGATGCGGAGCCCACGCCCTCGATTTCCCATTTAGTGGACTATCTCGTATGCTTGACCCTCGGTAAGCGTGAGCCCCAGGGTTCGCTCGGCCCCATCGTTTAGCGGCCTAGGACGCCGCCCTTTCACGGCGGTAGCACGGGTTCGAATCCCGTTGGGGTCACTCTCCGACACACAATTGAATACGCATGGCCCTGTAGCGCAGTTGGTTAGCGTGCCGCCCTGTCACGGCGGAGGTCGCGGGTTCAAGTCCCGTCAGGGTCGCTCATAGCGACGGGCCCTTTGTTAGCAGAGGGCCTTTCGTCTAGGACATGGCTCTTCGGATGCCATGCGGCTCTGTAGCTCAGTTGGTAGAGCGCACGACTGAAAATCGTGAGGTCACGGGATCGACGCCCGTCGGAGCCACAAGAACCGTCGTTACAACGGTTCCAGAAACCCTCGCCTAGCTTCTACATGGCGGGGGTTTTGCTTTTTCCTGGTGAACGCTGGTTTCAGCCCACGACGTGAACCGAACCGGCGGCGTCCATGCGGCGCACCCCCACCCCGATACCCTCGACAAATGCCCACCATCGCCACCGCATACTCCGCGCGAGCGGCCGAGTACGCCGACACGCTCGGGTCGATGGATGCCGTGCACCCGAGCGATCGGCAGCTCGTCGACACCTGGGCGCGCACGGTGGCGGGCCGCGTGCTCGACGCCGGCTGCGGGCCCGGGCACTGGACCGACTTCCTCCACACGCGCGGGGTGGATGTACGCGGCATCGACCTCGCGCCGGAGTTCGTCGATCATGCCCGCGCCACTTACCCGGACGTCACCTTAGAACGCGGTGACATCGACGCGATCGACGAGCGTGACGGGTCTCTCGGCGGCATCCTGGCCTGGTTCTCGACGATCCATCACGAACCGGCGCAGATCCATGTTCCGCTGACCGAGTTCGCGCGCGTCCTCCGCCCCGGCGGCACGCTGCTGCTCGGCTACTTCGACGGCGCCGCGATCGAACCCTTCGACCACGCCGTCGTGCGCGCGTACCGCTGGCCCGCGAACGAACTGAGCGCAGCTCTGGATGCCGCCGGCTTCGACATCATCGAGACGCACCGCC
>QFPD01000412.1 GCA_003248845.1 Microbacterium sp.
CTGCCACCGGCGCGGGGGCAGGGTCAAAGGCTCGGAGAGCATGAATGCGCCGAGGAAGAGGAAGGGGGACGACCACAGCAGCTGCCAGAACACCGTGCCCGGGTCGAACTCCAGCCCGGCCTGCGAGAACTGGATCGAGGCCCGCACGAACGCGACGGCGACCGCCACGACGAGGAAGAGGGTGATGATCCGCACCTTCTCGGTCCGCAGCAGCACGACCAGGCCGAGGAGGATCACCGGCCCGGCGAGGTAGGGCGTCCCGACCCACCACGACGACGAACCGAGGTCGGGCAGCCAGATGCTCACGACCGTCAGGAACGTCGCACCGACGGCGGCCGGGTTGAAGATATGGCGCCCCTGCCAGGCGAGCAGGTACTTGGATGCCGAAGCGATGACGCCCGCGACGAACAAGCCCACGAGACCGAGCGGCTCGAGCGTCGGCCGCAGCACGAAGAGGAGGATCAGCACCGTGATGAGCGACGACTCCCAACGCCACGCTTTGCCGAGGAGGCGATGAGCGACCGCGTCGGTCGCGACGCAGGATGCCGCCAGGGCGGCCCACGCTGCGACGAGCTCGAGCGGAGACGGCGCGAGCACGCCGAAGAACGAGAGGACGAACGCGATCACTGCGAGCGCTACGAGGGCGAAGACGACGAGACGGTACATCGACACCCGGCCGAGGACGGCGAAGGTGCGGTTCCACAGGGCGGTCAGCGAAGACATCACGTGAACAACTCTGCCGTACATCCGTGAGACCACTCGACGCGCCCCGAGGTCGTCATGCGCACCCACTGCGCGTCCTGGTCGTGCGCGAACGCGTCGCCGCCGGCGAAGAAGAGCGCCGTCGCGGCGGCATCCGCCGTCATCGCGTCGGCCGCGAGCGCCCAGGTCGCCGCGATCTCGCGGACGGGCTCCCCCGTGCGCGCGTCGAGCACGTGGTGCAGGCCCACGCCGCCCGGGCCCGTCCACGCACGGCGGTTCGTGGCCGATGCGGACAGCGCCCCCTCGGAGATCTCCCACACGCCGATCGCGCGCCGCGGGTCGTACGGATGCTCCAGGGCGACGCGCTCCCGCACGCCGTGGACGAGGATGTCGCCGCTCGCGTCGACGACGAACGGGCCGTCGGTGCGGGCGGCGAGCACCGCTCCGACGAGGTCGACGAGCCGGCCT
>QFPD01000413.1 GCA_003248845.1 Microbacterium sp.
ATCTCGACGACGAGGACGACGAGCGCGACCACGACCACCGCGGGGTTCGTGCCGCCCGCGATCATCGCGACGAGCAGGAACGGCGCCGCGACGGCGACGAAGGCGAGCCCTGTGATCCACGCGGCGACGAACTTGCCGATGAGGATCTCCCCCGTCGTGGCGAGCGTCACCTGCACGGGGGCGAGCGTCGCGGCATCCCGATCGCCGTTGATGCTGTTGCCGCTCAGGGTCGGAGAGACGAGGAGCGCGAGCAGAAGCGTGACGCACACGACGGCCGAGAAGACGCCTGGACCGCCGCCCGCCCACCCGCCGAAGGCGAGCAGGGAGAGCGCCGTGACACCGAGCAGGATCAGGCCGAATACACCCAGCAGCACGTACCAGGAGACGGCGCGCACCCGCTGGAGGAGCTCGAGCCGGGCGATCGTCCACATGCGGGCGAGGTTCACGGGCGGCCTCCTTCGAGGTCGAGGAAAGTGTGCTCGAGCAGGCCCGTCGCCGCCGCGAACTCCGCCACGGGCAGGCCGGCGGCCACGAGCGCGGCGAGGGCAGATGCCGCGGACGCGTCGGAGTCGATCGACACGAGGAGGTCGCGGCGATCGACCGGGATGGCCGCCGGATCCAGCCCGAGCGCCTCGGCGACCGGTGCCGCTGCGGCCGGGGCATCTCGGTCGGCGAGCCGTATCCGCCACGTGCGCAGGCGCGTCGCGGCCGCGGCGACCCTCTCGGACGAGACGGTCGCCCCTTCCGAGAGGAAGACGGCGTCGTCGACGACCTCGTCGAGCTCGGACAGGATGTGGCTCGAGATGAGGATCGTGCGACCCTCCGCTGCGAGGCGTCGGAGGAGCGTGCGCAGTTCGACGCGCGCCTGCGGGTCGAGTCCCGATGCGGGTTCGTCGAGGAGGAGGACTCGCGGATCGTGCACGAGCGCGCGGGCGAGTCCCAGGCGCTGCTTCTGCCCGCGCGAGAAGACCCGGGCGGGGGTATCGGCGAGCTCGCGCAGCCCCAACTCGTCGAGCAGGCGCGCGGCGCTGTGCTCGGCGCGTGCGCGATCGAAGCCGTACAGTCGACCGGTCGTCACGAGGGTCTCGCGGGACGTGAGCGACGGCCACGCCCCGAGCGCGTCGGGCATCCACCCCGTGATCGCGCGCACCCCGGCGGCGTCGACCAG
>QFPD01000208.1 GCA_003248845.1 Microbacterium sp.
GATCGAGGAGATCCGCCGGGGACTCTCTCCCCGCCTGCAGCCGCTCGGCATCGTCGTCAACCGCGTGCGCCCCCAGTCGATCGAGCACCAGTTCCGCATCAAAGAGCTGCGCGACATGTTCGGGCCGCTCGTCCTCTCGCCCCAGCTACCCGAGCGTACGTCGCTCCAGCAGGCGCAGGGGGCCGCGAAGCCGCTGCACATCTGGCCCGGAGACTCCGCTCAAGAACTCGCGGGAGACTTCGACGCACTCCTGGACCGTGTCATGCGCACCGGCCGCATCTCCGCAGGAGAGCAGCGGGCCTGACGGCGTGCGACGCTGCGACCCCGGCCTTCGGCGTCGGGTTCAGCGGCGGATCAGGCGGAGCGCTTACTGCGCCGCGCGGCGAGCTCGTCGACCGGATCCGGCGCCTGCGGCTCGAAATCGACGAGAGTCGACTCGACCTCGTGCAGAACCTTGCCGACGGCGATGCCGAAGACGCCCTGACCGCGGTTGACGAGGTCGATCACCTCGTCGTTGGACGTGCACAGGTACACCGAAGCGCCGTCGCTCATGAGAGTCGTGCCGGCGAGATCGCGGATGCCGGCTGCGCGCAGCTGCGCGACCGCCGTGCGGATCTGCGGAAGCGAGATGCCGGTGTCGAGGAGGCGCTTGACCAGCTTGAGGACGAGGATGTCGCGGAAGCCGTACAGCCGCTGCGAGCCCGACCCGCTGGCTCCGCGCACGGTCGGTTCGACCAGCTCGGTGCGAGCCCAGTAGTCGAGCTGGCGATAGGTGATCCCCGCGGCCCGGGCGGCGACGGCGCCGCGGTAGCCGACCTCGTCGTCCATCTGCGGAAGGCCGTCGGTGAACAGCAACTCGGTCTGGAACGGCTGTTCGGCGGGGGAACCCGCGGGCGCGTCATGCGCGGTCATCGTCGCCTCCAGCCGGACCGGTGTTGTCCTTCCACGGTAGAGGACGACTCCCCCACCGGCAACGACATCCGGCCGTGCGATCTCGGCGTGTCGCGGTGCTCACGGCGCGAGACGGTCGAGCGCTGCCCCGAGAAACGCCGCGCGCGCCTCGTCGATCCGCCGCACCAGCTCGGGCGCGAGTTCGTTCGCACGTGCGCGCGATGCGGCATCCGTCCGGCGCAGCAGCGGCGCGAGGGCGCTGCCGACGAGCGCGACCTCGCGCTCCACGGCCTGGCGGGTACCGCGAACGTGTCGGGGCTGGATGCCATGGCCATCGAGCGCGACGAGCGCGCGCAGGAGCCCGAGCGTGCGTTCGTCATACGTGTCCGCGGGCACGATCAGGCCCGCGCTGATCGCCGCGTCGAGAAGCCCCGCGGACGCGTTGGCGCTCGCGAGGAGCTCATCGCGGCGATAGCGGCGCGGCGTCTCGAGGATCGACGTCGGCAGCGCAACCTCGGTGTCACCGTCGTGCGCGTCGAGGTACTCGCGGATGCGGGCCAGCTTGAAGTCATGGTCGCGCTGGAGCGTCAGCGCGGTTCGGATGCGCGCGACATCCGACGGCGAGAACTTGCGGTAGCCCGCATCGGTGCGCAGCGGCGCGACGAGCCCCTGCTCCTCGAAGTAGCGGAGCTTGCTCGCACTCAGGTGCGGGAACTCCGGGGTCAGGCGCGCCAGTACCTGGCCGATGCTGAGGTGACCCGAGGACGCGGAGCGTCCACGGGAAGCCGCGGCGGGGCTCACGCGCCGGCCACCGCGGAGCGATCGACGGGCGAGACGAAGAAGTTGAGCCGGAACTTGCCGATGCGCACCTCGGCACCGTCGTCGAGAACGGCGCGATCGACGCGCTCACCGTTGACGTACGTGCCGTTGAGGGAACGCTGATCGACGAGCTCGAAGAAGCCGCCGGTCCGCGTGATCTCGGCGTGCCGACGGGAGACGGTGACGTCATCGAAGAAGATGTCAGCCTCGGGGTGACGCCCCACGGTGGTCACATCGCTGTCGAGGAGGTAGCGCGCGCCGGCCGTCGGGCCAGAGCGCACGAGCAGCAGGGCCGCTCGTGAGGGGAGTGCGCCGATCGCCTCGAGTTCGGCCTCGGTCAGGTCGCTGCCGAACGGGATGAACGACAGGTCGGAGTCGTGGCCGAACGTCTGCGTCGAGTCGACGGCGCCGCGGCCGACGGCGACGGGATCTTCGGCGTCTCGGCGGATGTCCCCGGCGCCGGGTGCGGCGTCGCGCTCACTGTTGTCCACGGTGTCCTCCTCCCTCTTCACCCTACTGGTTTGTTGCGCGGTGTGTCGCCCGTCAAGCGACGCCCGAGCGCCCGATCTAGCCTGGACCCACTCGACCAGAAGGAGACCTCCCGTGTCCACGCCGCAGAACCGCCTCACGCCCGCCCCGGTGCGTCAGGACGCGATCTGCATGTGCGCGCACGGTCGGGCATGCTCCTCCTTCGCCCCCGGCCACGCCGTGCACCTGATCCAGGCGCGACTGGTCTCGGCGACGCCCAGCGAATGGGTCGACGCGATCGTGACGACCGCGGACACGGCGGAGGGCACACTCCTGCTTCATACGCTGGACGGACGCGCACTCGCGCTGTGGAACGGATCCGGCGCCGCCGCCGTCGTCACGGCCGGCGCACCGGTCGCCTACCACGAGCGCTATCACACGCTCGCCGTCGGCTCCCACCTGTTCAACGCGCTCGCGCTCTGAGCGCGCATCGTCAGGCCGCGGCCATCGCGTCCTTCACCGCCATGCAGGCGTCCATGCACGCGCGGCACGCATCGGCGCACATCTTGCAGACGGGGCTTTCATCGGCGTGCATCATGCACATGTCCATGCACGTCTGACACATGGCCATGCAGGCATCGAGCATCGCCATCATGGACGCCGGTGTCATGCCCTGCATGCGCATCATCGCGCGCATCATCGTGTTGCACATGTCTGCGCAGTTCATGCACGACGGCGCGCAGTCCATCATCTGAACGGAGCAGACAGTGCAGGCCTGCTCGCAGGCGGCACAGGCATCCATGCACGCCTGCGCCGCTCTCATCACGGCAGCCATGTCCAGAGCGGGCATGCCCTCCATCGACATCATGTCCTCGGACATCGCATTCATCATCATCGCGTCCATCGCGGCGCACCTCTCCCTCATCGGGGCGGGCCACGCGGAGAGACCCGCCGGTATGCACATTGCGTGCGTGTGGCCACGGTATCGCGCAGGACCGTGCGGCGACAGGCTCACGTAGGCTCGGAAGGGTGATGTCACAAGAAGTTCACACGAGGCTCCGCGTCTCCGCGGTGCTGATCGGATTGTTCGCCGTCATCGGCATCGTCTTCGCCGGCGCGCCCGCCTGGGCGCACGACGAGCTGATCGGCTCCGACCCCGCGACGGGCGCGCGCGTCGACGCCCTCCCGGCGGAGATCACGATGACCTTCAGTGGCGTGCTCATGGACGAGCCCGGCGCGACCGACGTCGTCGTGACGGATGCCGCGGGCACCGATCTCACGTCCGGCGATCCCGTCATCGACGGAACGCGGCTGACGCAGCAGCTCAGCGGGAGCGCCGCCGGTGAGGTGACCGTCATCTGGCGGGTCGTCTCGAGCGACGGGCATCCCGTCTCCGACCAGTTCACGTTCTCCGTCGCGGGCGACGCCGCCGTGGCACCGACGGGGAGCGCTCCTTCGCCGACCGCTGCCGCCCCGGCAGACCCCGACATGGCCGGGACCGACGTGACGGGATGGCTCTGGGGAGGCGCGCTCGTCGCGGTGCTCGCCGCAGGCGTCATCGTCTTCGTCGTGGTGGAGCGCAAGACGAGGAGCCGACCCTCGAGCCGGGACTAGGCTTAAGACATGCCTCATTACAACGTCGTCGTCCTCGGCGCCGGCCCCGGCGGCTATGTCGCAGCGGTCCGCGCCGCGCAGCTCGGTCAGTCCGTCGCGATCATCGAAGAGAAGTACTGGGGCGGTGTCTGCCTCAACGTCGGCTGCATCCCCTCCAAGGCGCTCCTGAAGAACGCCGAGGTCGTGCACACGCTGAAGCACAAGGCAGACTTCTTCGGCATCTCGGGAGAGTTCACCGCCGACTTCGGCGCGGCCTTCGATCGGTCGCGCGTCGTCGCCTACGGGCGCGTCAAGGGCATCCACTACCTGATGAAGAAGAACAAGGTCACCGAGTACGAGGGCCGCGGGTCGTTCACCGGCCCCAAGGCGATCACGGTGACGAAGGCCGACGGCTCCACCGAGGAAGTCACCTTCGACAACGTCATCATCGCGACCGGCTCGACGGTGCGCCTGCTCCCCGGCGTCTCGCTCAGCGAGAACGTCGTGACCTACGAGGAGCAGATCCTCACGCGCGACCTGCCGGGTTCGATCGTCATCGTCGGTGCCGGCGCGATCGGTATGGAGTTCGCGTACGTCCTGACGAATTACGGCGTGAAGGTCACGATCATCGAGTTCCTCGACCGCGCCCTCCCCAACGAGGACGCG
>QFPD01000012.1 GCA_003248845.1 Microbacterium sp.
GGAGGTCACCTTCGCGGGCGACAGCGCGTTCGCGACGAACTTCGCGAGCTCCGGATCGAAGTCGACGATGTCGATCTTCTCGCCGCCGAGCTCTTCGGTCACTGCGCGCACGCGACGCCCCATCTCGCCGATGCACGCGCCCTTCGCGTTGATGGCGGGATCTTTCGCGATGACGGCGATCTTCGTGCGGTGTCCCGCTTCGCGGGCGAGGGACGTGATCTCCACGAGTCCCGAGGCGATCTCGGGAACCTCGAGCGCGAAGAGCTTGCGGACGAGTCCGGGGTGCGTGCGTGACACGGTGATCTGCGGGCCTTTGAGGCCCTTCGACACCGACGTCACGTACACGCGCAGTCGCGCGCCGTGCGGGTACTCCTCCCCCGCCACCTGCTCCTCCGGGGGCAGGATCGCCTCGACGGCACCGAGGTCGACGTGCACCATGCGGGGATTCGGCCCCTGCTGGATGACGCCGGCGACGATGTCGCCCTCCTTGCCGCGGAACTCGCCGAGCACCTGGTCGTCGGCGATGTCGCGCAGACGCTGGCTGATGACCTGCTTTGCGGCGAACGCGGCGATCCGTCCGAAGTCCTCGGGGGTCGACTCCTCCTCGCCGATGACCGCTCCGGTCTCATCGGTGAGCGGGATGAACACCGCGACGTGACCGGTCTTGCGGTCGAGCTCCGCGCGGGCGCCGTCGGGCAGCTCACCGTCCGGCGAGGTGTGCTTGGCGTAGGCGGTGAGGATCGCCTGCTCGATGATCCGCACGAGTTCGTCGAAGGGGATCTCCCTCTCGCGCTCGACCGTCCGCAGCAGTCCCAGATCGATGTCCACAGGTTCCTCCCCTATTCAGCTCTCACCGCGGCGCTCGCGCACGCAGCATCCTTCGAGGATACCGGATGGCCCGGAAAGGGACGCCGCACGGCCCCACCGGTGGTGCGACCCCCTCTGCCCCCGCGATACTGAGGCGATGGACACGCAGCACGTCGCCCGGCCGCGCCCGCGGACGGCCGACCCCGGACTCATCGGACTCCTCGGCTTCGTCATCGCGACCCTCACAGCACAGCTCGCGCACCTGGGCGTGCAGGACGAGAGCGCGGTGTTCTGGGTCGGTGCCGCGTTCGGCGGGATCGTCCAGGTGACCGCGGGCATGCTGTCCTACTTCATCGGCGATGACTTCCATTTCCTCGTCTACAACGCCTTCGGGTGGTACTGGATCTGCATGCCCGGGTTCCTGCTGGGCGGCCAGCTGGGCTTTTTCGAGGTCTCGGGGCCGGCGAAGCCGTTGTTCATGCTCATCTTCTCGCTGCTCGCCTTCGGCTTCGCCGTCGCCGGCGCGACACACAACTCCGTGCTGCCCTCGACGCTCCTGTGCGTCGGCGTGGGATTGGGGCTCGAAGCGATCGGCGCCTTCGCCGGCCTGCCGGCGTTCGGGATCGTCGGCGCCTGGTTCCTCGTCGGCGCCTCGGCGCTGGCGACATACATGCTCATCGAGAAGTTCTTTTGGCGCACGATGGCTCGCCGGGTCGTTCCTCTCGGTCGCCCTTGGATCCGCACGGTGGACGGCAATGAGGATCCCGAGTCGTGATGATGACGGATGCCGCGCGGCAAGCGGCGCGCGACGTGCAGGCGAGTCCGCTGGTGCGCGCGCTCGCGCGCGCCGGTTATGCCGCGAGCGGGGTCGTCCACGTGCTGATCGGCCTTCTCGTGCTTTCGCTCGCGTTCGGCGGATCGGGTGAGGCCGACCAGCCCGGTGCCCTGAGGGCGATCGCGGGCGCACCCCTCGGCCTTCTCGCCCTGTGGATCATCACGGTGGTCCTCGGCGCTCTCGCCCTGTACCACCTCGTCGAGGGAGTTGTGCTGAGAAGCGGGCCCGGCGCGAAGGGGAGCGCGAAGGCGTGGGGGCGACGGTTGTCGGAACTGGGCCAAGGGGTGATCTTCGGCGCCCTGGGAGCGGTCGCGGCATCGGCCGCACTCGGCGCGCACCTGAACGGGAACGAAACCGCCAAGGCGGCGAGCCGCGGCGTCCTGTCGTTGCCGGGTGGACCGGTTCTCCTCGGCGCCGTCGGCCTCGGCGTGGCGGGCGGCGGGGTCGCGTTCGGGGTGATGGGCATGCTGCGATCCTTCGAGAAGAAGATGACGATCCCCCGCGACGGTCTCGGACCGTTCGTGAAAGGTCTCGGTGTGGTGGGCTACCTGGCGAAGGGAGTGGCCCTGACGATCGTGGGGGTGCTGCTCGTGATCGCCGCGGTGACCGCCGACCCGTCGCAGGCGGGTGGCCTGGATGCCGCCTTCGATGCCTTGCACGCCGTCACCCTGGGGCCCGTGATCGTCGCCGCCGTCGGCGTGGGGTTCGTCGCGTACGGAGTGTTCCTCTTCTTCCGCGCGCGCTACGCACGTCTCTGACGCGCGTCGGCCACCGATCAGGCGGACGGCGCCGAGACGGGCGCCGTCTGCGCCGATGCCAGCGCGTTCAGGGCTCGGATGAGGCGGTGCAGCCCACCCACACGGAACTGATTCATCTGCAGCATGATCCGCGGGAGGTCGAGTCGGTCGCCGTCGCGGCGCTCGGCGGGGAGGGGCGCGGTCGTCGTGATGCGCCCGGAGTCGTCGTCGCCGGGGAGGACGAGGTCGCCGAAGCGCTCGTTGAGCTCGGCGATCTCGGACGCGGTCGGCTCGTGCCGCAGACGCAGCACGAGCCTCCCCTTGACCCAGCGGAGCGAGTCGTAGTTCCGGTAGAACCCCGTGATCTCGGCGACGGCGGCATCCACCGAGTCGGTCACGAGCACGCGATCGAGGTCGTCCGGCGAGATCACGCCGGTCGGGATGAGCTGCTCGGTCGCGAAGCGTATCAAGCCGGCCCAGAAGGTGCCGCCAGGGCGGTCCAGGAGCACGATCGGCGTCGGATCGGCTTTTCCCGTCTGCTGCAGGGTGAGCAGCTCGAACATCTCGTCGAGCGTTCCGAACCCGCCGGGCACGCAGATGAACGCGCGCGACTCCTTCACGAGCATGAGTTTCCGTGTGAAGAAGTACTTCATCGCGACCGAACGCGAGTTCTTCGCGATGACCGCGTTCGGCTTCTCCTCGAAGGGCAGCCGGATGCTCACGCCGAGCGAGTGCTCCGGCCCGGCGCCCTCCGCCGCTGCCTGCATGATGCCGGGGCCGGCGCCGGTCACGACCATCCAGCCGCGTTCGGCGAGCGCCCGGGCCGCCGCCGACGCCGCACGGTACAACTCGTCGTCGGGTCGTGTGCGAGCGGATCCGAAGATCGTGACCTTCGGCACGCGCCGGTACGGTGCGAACAGTCCGAAGGCCGCGCGCATCTCGCTGAGCGCCGCGGAGGTGATCTTCAGGTCGAGCCGGTCGGTGTCGTCGAGACCGAGGCCCACACCGGTCGCGAGGATGCGTGCGACGAGGTCTCGATCGGTCTCGATACCGGCATCCTCGAGGAGGCGACGCAGGTCAGCAGTGACGTCGGAAGGGACCGGGGTGGAGCTCGGGGTCATACGCCCACCCTGTCACGCTCGGGTGAACGGCGCGTGCACGCGCGGATCGCCGCTTGTCAATCCCCTGCCCGCGACGGTCCTGTGCTGAGAGTGTCGACGCATGACCGAGATCACCGGAACCGAAGCCCTTGCCCGTGTCAAGGAACTCGTCGAGGACATCGACTTCACGATGCTCACGACCGAGGACGACGACGGGCACCTCGTGAGCCGCCCGATGTCGACGAGGGAGATGGATGCCGCGGGCGACATCTGGTTCTTCACATCGGAGGACACGGAGAAGGTCGACGAGGCCCGCACGCATCGCGATGTGGGACTGTCCTACTGCGACGCGAAGGGCATGCGGTACGTCTCGGTGGCCGGGACGGCCTCGATCGTCCACGACAAGGGGAAGATGGCCGAGCTCTACTCCCCCTCCCTCGATGTCTGGTTCGAGGACGGTCTCGAGACGCCCGGGATCGTCCTCCTGAAGGTGACGCCGAAGGTGACCGAGTTCTGGGAGCCGTCGAAGGGCAAGATCGCGATGGCGGCGGGCATGCTGAAGGCGCTCGTGTCCAAGGACACGCCCGACGACGACATCGTGAATCACGGCAAGATCACCTGCTGAGATCCGCGCCCACCCGCACGACGAGGGATTCGACCTCAGCGCGCGTCGCGGGACGCCGCGCGGTCGCGCGCGATCTGCTCTCCGAACACCTGACCGCCGCTCGTCAGGAGCGCCCGTCGCCACGGCAGGACCCCGTCGATCTCGATCTGGATCGACATCGACAGGACCGTCCGGATCAGCACGATGAGGCCGAGGATCACGGCATCCTCGAGCGACGGTTTGGAGGTGATCGTTCGGATGAGATCGGCCGCGACGAGCACCTCGAGCCCCAGGAGGATCGCCGCGCCGAGCGTGGTGCGGAGCGTCTGGAAGGCAGCCTGCCCGCCATCGCCGCGCCGCAGCGATCGGACGCCGAGGACGACGGCGACAACGAACCCGACGCACATCGCGAACGCGCCGATCACCTCGAACACGACCGCGACGGTCGTGAACACCGGCTCGATGTGCATGCCCCCAGCCTAGGCCCGCGGGCGCGTTGCACGCCGGACGGAACAGCGGGCATTCCGGCGTCAGCGCGCGCGGAGCCGCTCCACGACCTCGGATGCCGGCACGACCTCGCGCTCGCCCGAGCGGCGATCCCAGAGTTCGACCTCGCCGTCGGCGGCGCCGCGACCGACGATCACGATTTGCGGTACGCCCACGAGCTCGGCGTCGCCGAACTTCACGCCCGGCGACACCTTCGGACGGTCGTCGTACAGCACGTCGAAGCCGGCAGCATCCAGCTCGTCCGACAGCGACGCCGACAGCGCGAACGCGGCCTCGTCACGGCCCGTCGCCACGACCTGCACATCGAACGGGGCGACCGATGCCGGCCAGATGAGGCCCTTCTCGTCGTTGTTGAGCTCCGCGATGATCGCGAGGATCCGCGTCACACCGATTCCGTACGACCCCATCGTGACCGTGACGAGCTTGCCGTTCTCATCGAGCACCTTGAGCCCGAGGGCCTCGGCGTACTTGCGTCCGAGCTGGAAGACGTGGCCGATCTCCATGCCGCGCGCGAGGGTCACGGGGCCCGAGCCGTCGGGCGCCGGGTCGCCCTCGCGGACGGTCGCGATCTCGACGACCCCGTCGCCGAAGAAGTCGCGCCCGGCGACGAGCGAGTGCACGTGCTTCTGGTCGATGTTGGCGCCGGTGATCCACGCGGTGCCGTCCACGACGCGCGGGTCGAGAAGATAGCGGATGCCGGTCGCCGACTCCTCCCCGAGGATCGCGCCCTCCGGGGACCACGGTCCGATGTACCCCTTGACGAGCAGCGGGTTCTTCTCGAAGTCGTCGGCGGTGGCGGGCTGGACTTCGGCGGGAGCGAACGCGACCTCAGCGCGCTTGTCATCGACGTCGCGATCGCCAGGGATGCCGACGATCACGAGCTCGCGCGTTCCGTCGAGATGCGTCAGCGCCAGGACGACGTTCTTCAGAGTGTCGGCGGCCGTGTACTCCCCCGCCGACGTGTCGAGCGCCGCGTTCGCGTGCGTCACGAGCGTCTCGATCGTCGGGGTGTTGGGGGAATCGAAGATCACGGGCTGCACCTCGTCGTCGAAGGGCACCGCGTCGGGGACGGGAGTCGAGTACGCCTCGACGTTCGCGGCGTACCCGCCCGCCGAACGCACGAAGGTGTCCTCGCCGACGGGGGTCGGGTGCAGGAACTCCTCCGACTTCGACCCTCCCATCGCCCCGGCGTCTGCCTGGACGATGACGTATTCGAGACCGAGACGCTGGAAGATGCGCTCGTAGGCGTCGCGCTGCGCCTGGTACGAGGCATCCAGCCCCGCATCGGAGGCGTCAAAGGAGTACGCGTCCTTCATCGTGAATTCGCGGCCGCGCAGAAGGCCCGCGCGGGGGCGAGCCTCATCGCGGTACTTGTCCTGGATCTGGTAGAGCGTGACCGGCAGGTCCTTGTACGAGGAGTACAGGTCCTTCACGAGGAGCGTGAAAGCCTCTTCGTGCGTGGGGGCGAGCAGGTAGTCACCGGCCTTGCGGTCTTGGAGGCGGAACAGCAGATCGCCGTACTCCTCCCAGCGCCCCGTCGCCTCGTATGCCTCCCGCGGCATCAGTGCGGGGAAGTGCACTTCCTGCGCACCAGCGGCGGCCATCTCCTCACGCACGACCTTCTCGATCCGCGCCTTGACGCGCAGGCCCAGCGGCAGCCACGCGAAGATCCCCGCCGCCTGCGGCCGGATGTACCCGGCGCGGATGAGCAGTTTGTGGCTCGCGACCTCGGCCTGAGCCGGGTCTTCGCGGAGCGTGCGGAGGAAGAAGTTCGACAGACGGGTGACCACGAGGGTCAAGCTTAGCCGCGCGCCGCGGCGTCCTTTCCGGCGATGACGGACAGGACGCCCAGTGCGGTGTCGACGACGCTCACCCCCGCGAGGCGCTGGCCCTGCAGGTGAAGGATGTTCACGCCGTCGGAGAGATACACCTCGCCCTTCGACGTCACCCGCGCCGGGTGACCGCCGACCGTGGCGTCGACCGAGTCGGGGATGCTCGCGGCGAGGGTCTTCCACGCCCAGGCGCCGTTCGGCACGGCAATGACGCTGAAGTCGGAGCCGCGGTCGCCGTCCTGCGTCGGCGTGCGTGCCCAGTCGCACCGCGCGATCGTCGACGACGCGATCGAAAGCCGGGTGTCGACCGAGGATGCCGCGGGCGGAGCGAGCGCCGTGCGCGCCTCGTCCGATCCGAGCAGCGACGTCACGCCGATCGTCTCGGCGATCGCGGTGCAGTCGAGCGGATTGCTCCAGGTCGTCGGACGCGACTTGGCGGGCTGCCCCTCGGTCGCCGATTGTGCGACGGCGGTGGCGATGGCGGTCAGCTCGGCGAGCGCGGACGGGTCGTCGACAGAGGTCGGGAAGGATGCCGCGGCGAGCACTGTCTGCCCCGCTCCCGGAGCCGACGCGTGGCACTCCATGGACCCCGTGCCGCGATCGCACGCCGCGCTCCCTGCGAGGGTCGCGACGTCGCCCACGACGGTCGCGGCGGGCAGGACGTAGACATCCACCGCCAGGCGCGGCGTGAGCAGCGAGCACGCCAGGCCCCCCGCCGTGTCGATCCCGATGTGCCACATCTCGTCGAGCGTCGTGGCGCGCTGGATCTCACCCGCGGCCGCTGTGACGGCCGGAGCGGCCCCGAGCGCCGCGCAGCCGCCGGCGACGGGAGACGTGGGCGTGAGCGGCGCAGGTGTTCCGGACGGCGACGGGGTGGGCGAGGCCGTGGGAGTGGCCGACGGCGACGCGGGATCTGCCTCTGCGGCGCCTGTGCACCCGGCGAGAATGCCGGTGAGGAGGATCAGCGAGGCCAGTGCCACCGGGACGGACGCGGACTTCGACCTCGTAACGCTCACCGCAGAATGCTAACGGGCCGAATCTGTGCCCGCGATGTGCGCGGACAGCGACTGGCCGTGGCGGGTGCGACCTACACTGACCCCGTGTCGCACCGTCGCCCTCGCATCGTTCCTACGCCGGCGCGCGGCGCACTCGCCGCCTCGCTCATCGAGCTGCGGAGATCACTCGATCTTCCCGACGCCTACCCCGCGGACGCGCAGGCCGAAGCGGACGCCGCCGCGCGTGACATCCCCGTCGATCCGGGCGCCGCTGCGCTCCCCGATCTGCGCGACATCGACTTCCTCACGATCGACCCGGCCGGTTCCACCGACCTCGATCAGGCGCTGCATCTCGAACGCACCGCGACGGGTGCCGTCCTGCATTACGCGATCGCCGACGTGCCCGCGTACGTCTCGCCGGGCGGACCGTTGGATGCCGAGACGCGGCGTCGCGGTCAGACGATGTATGCCCCCGACACGCGAATTCCCCTGCATCCGCCGGTTCTCAGTGAGGGTGCGGCATCGCTTCTGCCCGGTGTCGACCGGCGTGCATTCGTCTGGCGGTTCGAGCTCGACGATGGCGCACGGCCCACGCGGGTGACAGTGACGCGGGCGATCGTGCGCTCGCGCGCACAGTGGTCATACGACGACGCGCAGCGCGCGATCGAGGCCGGCGACGCGCCGGGGAGTCTCCTCCATGCCATGGTTCGGCGCCGAGCGCGCGTCGCGAGAACGCGAACGCGGCGGGGCGAGTCTCAACATCCCCGAGGCCCGAATCCTGGCGGTCAGCACTGCCGAGGGTGACGGCTACACGATCGAGCGCAGCTACGGCGTTCCGCTGGAGGACTGGAACGCGCACGTGTCACTTCTCACCGGCATGGCCGCGGCCGACATCATGATCGCCGGCGGCGTGGGGATCCTCCGCACGATGCCGCCCGCCGACCCCGATGACGTCGCCGCCTTCCGCGCGCAGACGGTCGCCCTCGGCATCCCGTGGCACGCGGACGTCGCCTACGGCGACTATCTGCGCGGTCTCGACCGCTCCCCCGCGGCGCGGGCCGTCAAGGAGTACGCCGCCGGTCTGTTCCGCGGCGCCGGCTACGTCGCGTTCGACGGCGAGGTGCCCGTCGAACGCGCGCAGGCGGCGATCGGAGCCCCGTACGCGCATGCGACGGCGCCGCTCCGGCGCCTCGTCGACCGCTGGGCGCTCGTCGTGTGCGAAGCGCTCGCGAACGGTCGGGAGGTGCCGGACTGGGCGCGCTCGTCGCTGCCGGAGCTTCCCGCCCTCATGTCCCGCTCGTCCCAGAAGGCCGCGCAGCTGGATGCCGGCGCGCTCGATCGCGTCGAAGCGGCCCTGCTGCGGGGCCGCGAGGGCGAGGTCTTCACCGGTGTGGTGCTCGCCCAGCGCGGAGACCGTGCGCGCGTGCAGATCGCCGATCCGCCGGTGGAGGCGAAGGTGCCCGGTGTGGATGCCGCGCCGGGGAGCACCGTGCGGCTTCGGCTGGTCGCGGCATCCATCGCCGACGGCACCGTCGCTTTCGCGCCAATCGCGGCAGAGTCTTCCTCAGAACAGAAAGTTCACTGAAATTCACACGTCGGATCGTCGGAAGAGCATCGGTTCTTGGCGCACAGTGGTGTCAACGCCCACCGCTTCACCGCAGACGCGACAGCGGACGACCACGACGAAGGACAGACAATGACTGCCTACACCGACGCCATCGAGGCGATCACGGCTCTGAAGGAACAGAACGGACCGGCCTGGGACGCCATCAACCCCGAATACGTCGCCCGCATGCGCCTCCAGAACCGGTTCAAGACGGGCCTCGAGATCGCTCAGTACACCGCCGACATCATGCGTCGCGACATGGCCGAGTACGACGCCGACTCGTCGGTCTACACGCAGTCGCTCGGCGTATGGCACGGCTTCATCGGGCAGCAGAAGCTGATCTCGATCAAGAAGCACTTGAAGTCGACGAACAAACGCTACCTGTACCTCTCCGGCTGGATGGTCGCGGCCCTGCGGAGCGAGTTCGGCCCGCTCCCCGACCAGTCGATGCACGAGAAGACAGCGGTTCCGGCCCTCATCGCCGAGCTGTACACCTTCCTCCGCCAGGCCGACACGCGCGAGCTCGACCTGCTCTTCACGAAGCTCGATGACGCGCGCGCCGCGGGCGATGAGACCGCCGTGGAGTTCATCCAGTCGCAGATCGACAACCACGAGACCCACGTCGTTCCGATCATCGCCGACATCGACGCCGGCTTCGGCAACCCCGAGGCGACCTACCTGCTCGCCAAGAAGATGATCGAGGCGGGCGCGTGCGCCATCCAGATCGAGAACCAGGTCTCCGACGAGAAGCAGTGCGGCCACCAGGACGGCAAGGTCACCGTGCCGCACGAGGACTTCCTCGCGAAGATCAACGCCGTGCGGTACGCCTTTCTCGAGCTCGGCATCGACAACGGCGTAATCGTCGCCCGCACCGACTCGCTGGGCGCCGGCCTCACGCAGAAGATCGCCGTCTCCCAGACGCCGGGCGACCTCGGCGACCAGTACAACGCCTTCCTCGACGTCGAGGAGATCTCGGCCGACGCGCTGAGCGACGGCGACGTCGTGATCCGCCGCGAGGGGAAGCTCCTGCGACCCAAGCGCCTGGCATCGAACCTCTACCAGTTCCGCTCCGGTACCGGCGAGGCCCGCTGCGTGCTCGACTGCATCACCTCGTTGCAGAACGGCGCCGACCTGCTCTGGATCGAGACCGAGAAGCCGCACGTCGCGCAGATCGCCGGGATGGTCGACGAGATCCGCAAGGTGATCCCGAACGCAAAGCTCGTCTACAACAACAGCCCGTCGTTCAACTGGACGCTGAACTTCCGCCAGCAGGCGTACGACGCCCTCGTGGAGCAGGGCGCGGACGTCTCCGCCTACGACCGCGCGGACCTCATGAACGTGTCGTACGACGACACCGAGCTCGCCCGCCTCGCCGACGAGAAGATCCGCTCGTTCCAGAAGGACGGCTCGGCCCGTGCCGGCATCTTCCACCACCTCATCACCCTGCCGACCTACCACACGGCCGCCCTGTCGACGGATGACCTCGCGAAGGGCTACTTCGGTGACGAGGGAATGCTGGCCTACGTCAAGGGCGTGCAGCGCCGCGAGATCCGCGAGGGGATTGCGACCGTGAAGCACCAGAACATGGCCGGCAGCGACATCGGCGACAACCACAAGGAGTACTTCGCCGGGGATGCCGCCCTGAAGGCCGGCGGCGCGCACAACACGATGAACCAGTTCTGACGCGCATCCCGCGCCTTACACATCACAGAAGGGCCCCGCTGCGGCGGGGCCCTTCTCGTTGTTCAGCCAACCGGATAAGCGTGCGATATATTGCATACTGTGCCCCTGCCTCCAAACCCGCTCCCGCGCAATCTGCTGCGCGAGGACGTCCACACGCAGCTGAGGAACGCCATCGTCGACGGCACCCTTGCCCCCGGCGAGCAGCTTCGCGACGGAGACCTCGCCGCGCGCCTCGGCGTCAGCCGTACACCCGTTCGCGAGGCGCTGCTCGAACTCGCGCGGGCAGGACTCGTCCGCGCCGTCCCCGGCCGCTCCACGGTCGTCGCACCGATCGACCCGGCAGCCGTCCGCGACGCGCAGGCCGTCGTGGCGGCGATGCACGCGCTTGCTGTCCGGGTGGCGGTGCCGCACCTGACGGCATCCGATCTCGACGAGATGCGCGCCGCGAACGCGGACTTCGCCGCCGCACAGCGGCGCGGCGACCTCGACGGAGCGATGGATGCCGACGCTCGCTTCCACGCGGTACCCGTCGCGCGATCGGGCAACACCGCGGCGGCCGGTGTGCTGGCGCAGTACGAACCGGTTCTTCGGCGCGCGGAGAGGCTGCGCTTCGCCTCGCACGAAGGCGCCGCATCGGCCGAGCGGCATGAGCGTCTCATCGACCTGTGCGCCGACGGCGACCCCGAGGGCGCCGCCGCGCTGGCTGCCGAGATCTGGCAGACCCTGCCGTCCGCGAGTCCCACCCCCGCACTCCCCTCCGCCCCCTTCGAAAAGGACACCCCATGAAGCTGCACGAGTTCGCCCGCTACCCGCTGACGTTCGGCCCGAGCCCGCTGCAGCGGCTCGACCGCCTCTCCGACCACCTGGGCGGAGCGCGCATCTGGGCCAAGCGCGAAGACGTCAACAGCGGTCTCGCCTTCGGCGGCAACAAGGTGCGAAAGCTCGAGTACATCGTCCCGGACGTCCTCGCGTCAGGCGCCGACACGATCGTCTCGATCGGCGGATACCAGTCGAATCACACGCGCCAGGTCGCCGCCGTCGCAGCCCACCTCGGCCTCAAGGCCCGCCTCGTGCAGGAGAAGTGGGTGCCGTGGGAGGACGCCACGAACGACAAGGTCGGCAACATCCTGCTCTCTCGCATGATGGGCGCCGACTCGCGCCTCGACGACGCCGGATTCGACATCGGCATCCGCGACTCGTGGAAGCAGGCTCTGGAAGAGGTCGAAGCGGCGGGCGGCACCCCGTACCCGATCCCGGCCGGGGCGAGCGAGCACCGGCTCGGCGGACTCGGCTTCGCGAACTGGGCGTTCGAGGTCGCCGAGCAGGAGAAGCAACTGGGCGTCTTCTTCGACACGATCGTCGTGTGCACCGTCACGGGATCGACCCATGCCGGCATGATCGCCGGTTTCGCGGCGCTCGAGGAGCTCACCGGCATCAAGCGTCGGGTCCTCGGAATCGACGCGTCGGCCACTCTCGAGAAGACCCGAGACCAGGTGGCCCGCATCGCGCGGCACACGGCCGAGCTCATCGAGCTCGGCCGTGACCTGCGCGACGACGAGATCCAGGTGCTCGAGGGCTGGGCGGGCGAGCTCTACGGCATCCCGGTGGACTCGACGATGGAGGCGATGGCGCTCGGCGCTCAGCTGGAGGCGATGATCACCGACCCCGTGTACGAAGGCAAGTCGCTCGCGGGACTCATCGATCTCGTGCGCTCCGGCGACATCTCGAAAGACTCCACAGTCCTCTACGCGCACCTCGGCGGGCAGCCCGCGATCAACGCGTACCACTCCCTGTGGGACCCGTCGGCGTGATCGCGCGGAGTCTCGTCCGCCTCGGAGGCCGCGTCAGGCCGTGACGACCTGCGCGGTGCCGAGCGGCGCGTCGGGGCCCATCTCGGCGGCGAGGCGGTTCGCCTCTTCGATGAGCGTCGCGACGATCTCGGCCTCGGGCACGGTCTTGATGACCTCGCCCTTCACGAAGATCTGACCTTTGCCGTTGCCGGATGCCACGCCGAGGTCCGCCTCGCGGGCTTCACCGGGGCCGTTCACGACGCACCCCATGACGGCGACGCGCAGCGGCACGGTCATGTCCTTGAGGCCCTCGGTCACGTTGTCGGCGAGCGTGTAGACGTCGACCTGCGCACGCCCGCACGACGGGCACGAGACGATCTCGAGCTTGCGCTCGCGCAGGTTCAGCGACTGCAGGATCTGGTGCCCGACCTTGACCTCTTCGGCGGGCGGCGCGGAGAGCGAGACGCGGATCGTGTCGCCGATGCCCTCCGACAGCAGGATGCCGAACGCGGTCGCGCTCTTGATCGTTCCCTGGAAGGCGGGGCCCGCCTCGGTCACACCGAGGTGCAGCGGCCAGTCGCCGCGTTCGGCGAGCAGGCGGTAGGCCTTCACCATGACGACGGGGTCGTTGTGCTTGACCGAGATCTTGAAGTCGTGGAAGTCGTGCTCCTCGAAGAGGGAGGCCTCCCAGACGGCGCTCTCGACGAGCGCCTCCGGGGTCGCCTTGCCGTACTTCTCGAGCAGGCGCTTGTCGAGGGATCCGGCGTTCACACCGATGCGGAGGGACACGCCGGCATCCTTCGCCGCCTTCGCGATGGCGCCGACGTTGCCGTCGAACTCGCGGATGTTGCCGGGGTTCACGCGCACGGCGCCGCACCCGGCGTCGATCGCCTGATAGATGTACTTCGGCTGGAAGTGGATGTCGGCGATCACCGGGATCTGGCTCTTCTTCGCGATGATGTGGAGCACATCGGCGTCTTCGGGCCGGGGCACGGCGACGCGGACGATCTCGCAGCCGGACGCCGTGAGCTCGGCGATCTGCTGCAGCGTCGCGTTGATGTTGTGCGTGGGTGTCGTCGTCATCGACTGGACGCTCACGGGCGAGTCGCTGCCGACTCCGACCGAACCGACCTTGATCTGACGGGTCTTGCGGCGGGGGGCGAGGACTTCCGGCACGCGGGGCATCCCGAGGTTCACTGCTGGCACGAGATCAGCCTACGCCGGGTCGGGGGCGCGAAGGCTGAGGATGCCGCGGGGAAGATGAGGGCTCGCCGCTTCTGATATCGTGACGGCATGTTCGCGAGCACCTCCTGGTGGCCCACCCGCTGAGGCGGTGTGCTCGCAACCCTGACACAGACCGCCCCGCACTCCACCGGGCGGTCTTCTCGTTTCGCGATGAGGCAGCCCGCCTGAACGACAGAAAGGCCCGGCATGCCCGACGCCCTCGACGACGCGATCTCCTCCGGTCGCCCCTTCGCCCTCCTGGCCCGTGACGGCGAGACCGTCGAGGTTCTGACCGGAGATGTCACCGACGTCGCCCTCCTCGCCGACATCCCACTGCACGACGCAAGCGGTACCGCGCGCGAAGTCCTCGCCCTCGTGCCGTACCGCCAGATCGTCGAGCGCGGCTTCGCCTGCCACGATGACGAGGCTCCGCTGCGCTGCCTCGTGATCGACACGCACGAGCGCCTCGCGCGGGATGCCGCGATCGCGGCACTCCCGGACGCTCCGATCCCGCTCGACGATGCCGAGTTCGACATCACCGATGCCGACTACGCCGATATCGTACGGACCGTCATCGCCGACGAGATCGGCCGTGGCGAGGGCGCGAACTTCGTGATCCGGCGCGATTACACGGCATCCGTCGATGGTGACGCGCTGACCGCGGGGCTCACGTGGTTCCGCGCTCTCCTCGAGCATGAACGCGGCGCCTACTGGACCTTCCTCGTCTCGACGCCGGGCCACCTCACGGTCGGCGCGAGCCCCGAGGCGCACGTGAGCGCGCAGGCAGGGGTCGTCACGATGAACCCCATCTCGGGCACCTTCCGCCACCCCGCCGGCGGCGCGACGGCCGCGAGCCTCACCGAGTTCCTCTCGTCGACGAAGGAGACCGAGGAGCTCTTCATGGTCGTCGACGAGGAGCTCAAGATGATGAGCGCCGTCTGCAGCGACGGCGGCCGGATCACCGGGCCGCACCTCAAAGAGATGTCTCGCCTCACGCACACCGAGTACATGTTGCGCGGCCACAGCATGATGGACCCTCGCGACATCCTGCGTGAGACGATGTTCGCGCCCACGGTCACCGGGTCGCCGATGCAGAACGCCTGCACCGTCATCCGACGGCACGAGAAGACGCCGCGCGGCTATTACTCCGGCGTCGCGGCACTGTTCACCCCCGCTGCGGGCGATACGCACGACCTCGATGCACCGATCCTCATCCGCACGGCATACCTCGAGGACGGTCGCCTGCGCGTGCCGGTCGGCGCGACGCTGGTGCGGCACTCCGACCCCGACGGCGAAGTGGGCGAGACCCACGGCAAGGCGGCGGGCGTCCTTGGCGCGATCGGGGCGATCGCCCGTGACGAGGCTGCCGAGCGGGCGGCGCTCGACGAGGATGCGCCGGCGCTCCCGAAGGCGTCGCTCGCCGACGATCCCGCAGTGGCGACCCTGCTGGCTGCTCGAAACGAACGGCTCGCGCCGTTCTGGCTCAACCCGCAGAACACGCGCGCTGACGATGACGTCGCCCTCGCGCC
>QFPD01000209.1 GCA_003248845.1 Microbacterium sp.
GACGGCTGTAGACGACCTTGCCGTTCTCGACGGTCTTGACGAGCGTGGGGGCCTCGGCCTTCCACTGCGCGCGACGCGAACGAGTGTTCGAGCGGGAGACCTTCCGCTTCGGGGGGTTACCTGCCATGGCTAGCTCTTCTCTGTGTGGGAGACGTCGTCGCGCGCTGCGTCGGCGTCGTGGTCTGTGGTGTCGGCCTTCAGCGCGGCCAGCGCGATCCATCGATCGTCGATCGGGGTTTCCGGCACGGCGCCTTCCGCCAGCTTCTCCCCCGTGACCGGATCAAGACCGGGGCAATCCGGCTGGCACACCGGTTGGAACGGAAGCGATAGGACGATCGAATCCCTGACCGGAGTTTCAAGATCCACGTGGTCGTCTTGAACCTCGAAGTCGTTCGCTTCATCTTCAGAATACCCGAAGAGCTCCTGAAACTCGACTTCGACGGGCTCGGCCACGTCGGTGAGGCACCGTCCGCACACTCCGGTGTACCGGGAGCGGATGTCGGCGGTGACGAGGATGCCTTCGTGCACCGCCTCCAGACGGACGTCGACCGCGACGGGTTCGCCCTCCGCGACGGACACGAGTCCCTCACCCCACTTCTCGGGAGCGGGCACCTCGATCTCGAACTCGCGCATCTCCCCTGAGCGATGCAAGATGTCGCGGACCGGGAAGACGAACGGGCCGTTCACATGCTTTCTGACCACGGGTCAATGCTACCGGCGCAGCGGCGGGGCAAGGCCGATCAGTGCTCGCGCGCGCCGGTGTCGAGGAAGCGGGCGACGGGACCGGGGACGAACGGCGACACGTCACCACCGAGGGCGGCCACCTGACGAACGAGCGAGCTCGACACGAGGGCATGTGCGGGATCGGGCAGGAGGAAGACCGTCTCGATCTCGGCGAGGTGCCGGTTGACGATCGCCATCGGCGTCTCGTACGCGACGTCGACCTGGGAGCGGATGCCCTTGACGAGCACCCCGGCGTTCACGTCGTGCGCATAGTCGACCAGAAGGCCCATGCTCCACGCGGCGACGACGATGTTGCCGGGAACTCCTTGTTCGCTGATCGACTGCTCGAGCAGCGTCAGGCGCTGCGCGATCGGCAGCATCGCCTCTTTGCCCGGATTGTGCACAACCAGCACATGCACCTGGTCGTAGAGAGCCGCGGCTCGGCGGATGACGTCGAGATGACCGAGTGTCGGCGGGTCGAACGAACCCGGGACGACCGCGATGCGGTTGTTCATGCCCCTCAGCCTATCCGCCCGCTCTCGGCCTCTTCCTCAGTTCTTGGCCAGAGCCGCGCGCTCCTCGCGCCCGAGGCGGCGACGCAGAGCGTCCGCGAGCCCGGGGTGCGCGAGGAGGGCAGGATCCTCCGCCAGCACGCGCTCGGCCGCCTCCCGGGCGGTTGCGATCACGTCGGCGTCGGCGACGACGCGAAGAAGCCGCAACGACGACCGTGCGCCGGACTGGGCATCACCGAGGACGTCACCCTCGCCGCGCAGCTCCAGGTCGACCTCGGCCAGCGCGAATCCGTCGGTCGTCGCGGCGACCGCGTCCACTCGCGAGCGCGCCGGCGTCCCTTCGGGGGCTTCGGTCACAAGGAGGCAGAGCCCCGGGAGCGCTCCGCGCCCCACGCGCCCGCGCAGTTGATGGAGTTGCGAGACGCCGAAGCGGTCCGCCTCGAGGATGATCATGGTCGACGCGTTGGGCACGTCGACTCCGACCTCGACGACGGTCGTGGCGACGAGCACGTCGATCTCGCCCCGGGCGAAGGCCTGCATGACGGCATCCTTCTGCTCCCCCGGCATCCTGCCGTGGAGCGTCTCGACCCGGATCGTGTCATAACGAGGATGGGATGCCAGGAGTTCCCGCACCTGCACGACGCCCCAGCGGGTGCGCGGCTGCTCCCCCTCCAGGACGGGCACGGGCTCGGGCTCCTCCTGACCCTTGACGCCCGCCTCGGCATCGATCGCGGCGCACACGACGAAGACCTGACGTCCCTGTGTGACCTCCTCCGCCGCCCGATCCCACACCCGACCGAACCACCCGGGCTTCTCGGCAAGTGGTGCGACGTGCGTCGTGATGCCCGCGCGCCCCGCCGGGAGAGTGCGGATCGTCGAAACGTCGAGATCGCCGAACACGGTCATCGCGACCGTGCGCGGGATCGGCGTCGCTGTGAGAACGAGCACGTGCGGGGCGGTGCCCTTCGCGCGCAGGGTCTCGCGCTGTTCGACGCCGAAGCGGTGCTGCTCGTCGACGACGACGAGCCCGAGGTCGGCGAACGTCGTCGAGGCGCTCAGCAACGCATGTGTACCGACGACGATGCGGGACTGGCCGGATGCCGCACGGAGCGCCGCCTTCCGCCGTTCGGCGGCGGGCAGCTGCCCCGTCAGGAGTGTCGGCATGAGCTGGGGAGCGAGCTCGGGCCCGAGCATGCGTGCGATCGACCGGACGTGCTGCGCCGCGAGCACCTCGGTCGGAGCGATGAGCGCGGACTGGCCGCCGGATTGGGCGACCTGCAGCATCGCGCGCAGGGCGACGAGCGTCTTCCCCGAACCGACTTCCCCCTGGACGAGGCGGTTCATCGGCCACGCCCCCTCGAGATCGTGGGCGATGACGTCGCCGACGGCGATCTGATCATCGGTTCGATCGAAAGGCAGACGCGTGTCGAAGCGCGCGAGCAGATCGCCGGCCGGGCGTGCCGTCGCCGACAGCGCGCGGACGAACTGTCGCTGCTGCAGAAGCGCCGTCTGGAGGACGAACGCCTCGTGCATGCGCATCGTCGCTCGGGCGGGTTCGACATCGTCGAAGTCGATCGGCGCATGGAGGCGCCGGAGCGCCGTGTCGGCGTCCCACAGCCCCTGGGCGCGCCGAAAGGGATCGGGAAGGGGTTCGGGGACGGGACCGAGCCTATCGAGGACGTCGCCGACGGCCTTCTGCACCTGCCAGCTCGCGACGGTGCTGGTCGCGGGATAGATCGGGATCGGTGTGTGCTGCTGCACCTCGGCGTTCAGCCGCGCGGCGTCCTCGTCGTCGAAGAGCTCGTAGTCGGGGTGGGCGAGCTGCTGGTGTCCCTTGAACTGGCCGACCTTGCCCGAGAAGATCCCCTGCCGTCCGACGCGCAGCTGATCCGCCCGCCACTTCTGATTGAAGAAGGTGAGGGTGAGAGCGCCGACACCATCGCTGATGACGACCTCGACGATGGAGCCGGAACGCTGCTTCATCGGTCGCGACGAGACCGAGCGCACCTCCGCGACGATCGTGACCTGCTCTCCGAGCGGCAGTGAGGCGATCGGCGTGAGCTCGCCGCGCCGCGCATAGCGGCGCGGATAGTGGTTCAGGAGGTCGCCGACCGCCACGTGACCGAAGGCGCGCTCGAAGACCCCCGCCGTCTTCGCGCCCAACGCATCGACGAGGGTCGAGTCGAGCGTGAGCGAAGTCATGCGAGAAGTCTAGGCAGGGGTGCCGACGGCATACGTCCGGAACGGAATATGCCGCCACGTACAGTTCTCACGTGATCCGCCGTCTCCTCGCGCGCGCGTACTGGCTGTGCAGCCGCTGGACGCTGAGCACCGAACCCGCACCCACCCGCCCCACGGTGCTCATCGGCGCCCCGCACACCTCGAACTGGGACTTCGTCCTCATGCTCGCGATCTCGTGGCGGCTCGGGATCCCGGTCCGCTGGCTCGGCAAGGCGAGCCTGTTCGCCGGCTGGCGCGGACCCGTCATGCGGGCGTTGGGCGGCATTCCCGTGCAGCGCGACGACGCGAGCCGCGTCGTCGCGGAGGTCGTCGAACGCGTACGCTCCGGTGAGGTGTTCGGCCTTGTGGTGACTCCCGACGGCACCCGCGGCGGGAACACGCACTGGAAGAGCGGCTTCTACCGCATCGCGCGCGCGACCGATATGCCGGTGACGCTCGGCTACGTCGACAGGACGACGATGACCACCGGCCTCGGCCCCACGATCGAGCTCACGGGGGACGTCGCCGCGGACATGGATGTGATCCGCGCCTTCTATGCCGACAAGGCGGGCCTGCGGCCCGAGCGACGCACGGAGCCGCGCCTGCAGAACGAGGCCGCCGAGGCGGCATGAGACCCGCTCGGTAGGCTGAGACGCGTGACGCGCATCATCGCCGGAGGCGCCGGCTCCCTCACGCTGGCAGTGCCCGATACCGGCACCCGGCCGACCAGCGACCGCGTGCGCGAATCACTGTTCGGATCACTCGAGTCGGCGGACGCCGTCCGCGACGCGGTCGTGCTCGACCTCTTCGCCGGCTCCGGTGCCCTCGGCCTCGAGGCGCTCAGCCGCGGCGCCGCGGCCGCCGATCTCGTCGAGAAGGCGCCGCGCGCGGCATCCGTCGCGGAGCGCAACGCTCGCGCCGTCGCCAAAGCGCTCGGGACGCCGCCGGCGTGGGTGCATCGCGCC
>QFPD01000210.1 GCA_003248845.1 Microbacterium sp.
GCCGTAGCGGTAGAAGCGCTCGATGTCGTTGCCCTTGTAGGTCGACCCGTCGCCCCAGATGTCGACGCCGTCCTCCTTCATCGCGCGCACGAGCAGGGTCGCCGCCTCGGCCGCCTCATGTACGAGGGCCGCTGGCTCGAGCCGCAGTCGTTCATGCTCCGCGAGTCGATCCAGCGCTGGGTGGGCTCGGCGATCACGGGCACGGTCACGCTTCGTCTGCGCCGCGGCGAGGACTACACGATCCTCGACACGACGTCGCCGAACCTCTCCTATGGGCCCGAGAAGCTGTCGATGGAGCGCGTCGGAGACGCGGCGTTCGGCCCCGTCGACCGGATCGGCCAGCTCACGATGCGCAACCTCGACATCGCCGACTCGCGTGCACGCCTCGAGCAGTACGCGGGCCTCGGCCTCATCGGAGGCGCGACGGCGGAACTCGTCGGCGAGCTCGCGAGCGGCGAGTCGCGCGAGATCACGGGTCACGCGATCCCCTTCGACGCGGAGCGCGAGGAGCTCGCCGAGGCCGTCGACGAGGCATCCGAGTCGGCATCGTTCGACTTCGGCGCCGACTGATCGCTGCCGTCCGCCCGCGCGCGGTCATGATTGCGTGCGTAGCGGAGGAGTTTTGCGGGTGCCCCCGACGCCGCAGCCCGGAAATCCGCGGCACTTGGCGATGCCGTGCGCGAAACTCCTGCATTACGCACCGGGCCGCGAGCGCGCCCCAATAACTTGCACACCAGTGTGCAGATTAGATGTATCATGGCTCAGTGCGAAAGAGTCTCCAGGTCTTCACGCGTGATGTCACGCGCATCTTCCGCGCACGCCGCACGTGGGTCATCGTGGTCGGCGTCATCCTCACGCCCGCGCTCTACGCGTGGTTCAACATCAACGCGTTCTGGGACCCGTACGCGAACACCGGCAACATCGGCGTCGCGGTCGTCAATCTCGACGAAGGTGCCCGCTCCGACCTGACCGGGCCCATCGATGTCGGTGCGCAAGTCATCGATCAGCTGCACGAGGACCATCAGCTCGGCTGGCGGTTCATGAACGAGGATGAGGCGCAGCAGGCCGTGCGCTCCGGCGATGTCTACGCCGCGATCGTCATCCCGCGCACGTTCAGCTCGGACCTCCTGAGCATCACGACCGGCACGTTCACCCAGCCGGCGCTGACCTACTACGTCAACGAGAAGTCCAGCGCGATCGCCCCGAAGATCACCGACGTCGGCGCCGACGGCGTGAACGGCAAGATCAGCAGCGCGTTCATCGAGCAGGTCGCCCAGGCGGCGACGGAGGAGCTGAAGGATGCCGGCGACTCCGTCCAGCTCAAACTGCTCAACGCCCAGAACGACGGCCTGAACGCTTTCGATGCGGCGAACGCCCAGATTACCTCGGCACGGCAGAGCCTCACCGACATGAAGGCCGGGCTGGAGCGCTCCCGCGGCTCGCTGAGCGGCGCACAGACCACTCTCGCCGACGTCGACACGACCCTCGGCGACGTGCAGACCGCCCTCGGCCAGGCGCAGGCGATCGTCGCCCAGGCCCAGCGCGACGTGCTCTCGTTCACCGACGCCGCGACCTCCGCCTACGTGCAGAGTGCGACACTGCTGGCGGATGCCGCGGCGCAGGCGCACGTCTCGGTCACCGCCGTCACACAGACCCTCGGACAGGCCTCGGCCCGCATCGACGCCGCGATCACCGACGTCACCGCGGTCGCCGAGGCGAACGCCGCCGCGATCGCGCAGCTGCAGGCGCTCCTCGATCAGGGTCAGCTCGACCCCGCGGTCGCGCAGCAGCTGCAGCAGGCGCTCACCGTGCTGGAGCAGCAGAACCAGGCCGACCAGCAGCTGCTCGCCGACCTCAAGGCGATGAACGCCGACACCGCGGCCGCGACGCAGGCCGTCCAGAAGACCGCCGACGCGCTGAACACCGCGACGCAGGGCGCGCAGGCATCTGCCGCAGGCCTCCGGACCGCGCTCACCCAATCGATCCCCGCCCTCACGAGCGCGATGTCGACCCTGTCGGCGAGCGCCGGGGGCTTCTCGGCCGCGATCGACGCCCAGCGCGCCCAGCTCACCCAGGCGGGCAGCCTGCTGAGCGGGCTCGACGCCCAGCTCGTGGCCACGTCGGGCGCGCTGGACGGCCTAGACCGCAATCTCGCCGGCATCCAGACCGGCCTCGGCGACGCCCGCACCGATGTGCTCGCGCTGGGCTCGGCATCCTCGTGGAAGGCCCTGGGCACGGTCACGGGCTTGAACCCTCAGCAGATCGCGCAGTTCATCGCGAGCCCGGTGGACGTCGCCGAGCAGGCGGTCTTCCCCGTCTCGTCCTACGGATCGGCGATGGCGGGCCTGTTCACGAACCTGTCGCTGTGGATCGGCGCGTTCGTCCTGATGGTGATCTTCAAGGTCGAGGTCGACACCGACGGCGTCGCGCCGATCCGCGTGCGCGAAGCGTACGTCGGCCGGTTCCTGCTGTTCGCGACCCTCGGAGTGCTGCAGGCCGTCGTGGTGTGCGTCGGCAACCTGATCATCGGGGTGCAGACGGCGAACCCGTTCGCGTTCGTGGGCACCGGCATCCTCATCTCGCTCGCCTACGTGAGCATCATCTACGCACTGTGCGTCGCGTTCGGGCACGTCGGGCGCGGGCTATGCGTGCTGCTCGTGATCATGCAGATCCCGGGCGCCTCGGGGCTCTACCCGATCGAGCTCATGCCGCAGTTCTTCCGCAACATCTACCCGTTCCTGCCGTTCACCTACGGCATCGACGCGATGCGCGAGACGATCGCCGGCTTCTACGGCGCGCACTGGTGGCGCTTCATGGGTGTGCTCGCGATCTTCGTCGTGCTGGCCTGGGTGCTCGGGCTCGTGCTGCGCCGGCGTCTCGCGAACCTCAACCGCCTGTTCAACCGAGAGATCATCGCCACCGATCTGCTGATCGGCGAGGACGTGCAGATCGTGGGGCGCGGCTACCGGCTCACCGATGTGATCCACGCCCTCGCCGACCGCGGAGACTTCCGCGAGCGGCTCGATCGGCGCGCGCGGCCGTTCGCCGAGCGGTACCCGACGCTCCTGCGCGTGACCCTCCTCACGGGGCTCGCGGGCATGGTCGTGCTCGGCCTCATCGCGTGGCTCATCAACGAGCAGAGCGCGACGCTCCTCTTCGTGTGGCTGCTCTGGTGCCTCCTCGTCATCTCCGCCCTGGTCGTGCTCGAGTACGTGAACCACAGCTTCGAGGCCGCCGCCGAGCTCGCCGGCATGGATGACGCGGAGCTCCACCGCGCGATGCGTCGCGATGGCGGCACGGCGACGCGGGTGGCGGCACCGGTGGCGGCGGTCGCGGCGGCGACGGTGGAACCGGATACCGCGCAGACGGATGCCGCGGAATCGGACGAGCCGGACGCGACCGAAGACCCCGACGACGTGCTCACCCGGCTGTTCAGCACGGCCGAGGCCGAGGTCGCGCCCGAACCGGAGCCGGAACCCGAGCCGGAACCGGAGCCCGCGCCCGAACCGGAGCCCGAGCCCGAGGCATCCCCGACCGACCCCACCGATCCGACCGACACCGCGCGCGAAGGAGGCGAGCAGGCATGAGAGGCATCCTGCATCTGATCCGCCGTGACCTGCGGCACTCGGTCATGAACGTCATGGCGATCATCGTGATGTTCGGGCTGGTGGTCATCCCCTCGCTGTTCACGTGGTTCAACGTGCTCGCCAGCTGGGACCCGTTCGGCAACACGAAGAGCCTCACCGTCGCCGTCGCCTCCACCGACGAGGGCTACCAGAGCGATCTCGTTCCGATCAAGGTCAACGTCGGCGAGCAGGTGCTGTCGGCGCTGCGCGCGAACGATCAGCTCAACTGGGTGATCACGTCGAAGGACGATGCGATCGACGGCACGAAGGCGGGCCGTTACTACGCGGCGATCGTGCTGCCCCCCTCGTTCAGCGCCGACATGCTCACGTTCTACGCCGACGGCGCGCAGCGCACCGAGCTGGCGTATTACACGAACCAGAAGAAGAACGCTCTCGCCCCGAAGATCACGGGCCAGGGTGCGGAGGGGGTGTCGGCGCAGATCAGCGAGGTGTTCACGAAGACGCTGAGCGACGTCGCCCTGAGTCTCATCTCCTCGCTGTCGGACTACCTGACCGCCGGCGACACCCAGGCGGCACTCGCCCGCGTCGAAGCGCGCGTCGGGTCGCTCGCGACGCAGCTGCGCGCCGGGGCCCAGACCGCCGACATGTTCCAGGCGCTCGTGCAGGGCACGATCCCGCTCGCGCAAAGCGCATCGGCACTCGTCTCGGGCGCGGGCTCCGCTTTTGGCGACGCGTCGGACGCCGCCGGTGGCGGGGCGGGGGCCGCGCGCCAGCTCGCCGACACCCTCCAGTCCGCGACGGGCGCGATCGCCGACGCCCTCAG
>QFPD01000211.1 GCA_003248845.1 Microbacterium sp.
CCGTGCGGCCGCCGCCGGCGTCGCCGTGCGGATCCCGCCGCTCAGCCTCTGCACCGACAACGGCGCCATGATCGCCGCGCTCGCCGCGCAGCTGGTCGCGTCGGGGCACGCGCCGTCGACGCTCGCGTTCGGCGCCGACTCGACGCTGCCCGTCACCGAGATCCAGGTCGCGCGGGAGCACGCGTGAGCGGCCCCGCCGAGCACGGTCAGCCGGGCATGCCGGAGCCTCCGTCGAGATCGGTGGATGCCGCCGGCATGGCCCCGTCGGAGGACATCGCCGATGCGGAGACGGCCGCTCTCCCCGGGGCGCACCGCGGCGGGTTCCAGCGCGAGTTCACCGAGCCGGTACCCATCACCGCGACGGTGCGCACCGAACCCGAGCTCGACGCCGCACCGGACATGCGCGCAGCGGCCGATCTGCACGCTGCCGCCGATATCCGCTGGGCGCCGGCATCCGGCCCGATGCCGCGCAGCGCCGGGTGGGCGCTCTTCTTCGGCATCGCCGGACTCGCGGTGTCGCTGCTGGTCGGGTGGGGCTTCCTCATCGGTCTGCTCGGGATCGGCCTCGCCATCGCCGCGCTGCGCCGCCCGTGGGAGTCGCGTGCGCTCGCCGTCTGGGCGCTGTGTCTCAGCGTCGTTTCGCTCGTCTACAGCGCCGGTTGGCTGTGGTGGGCCTCGACGCAGGGTCCGCTCTTCGGCTGACCCGCCTCGGAGAGGTCAGAGCCGGTCGGCGAGGAGCGTCAGTCGGCGGTCACCGACCCGCGTCACGATGAGCGTCGCCGACGCGCTGCCGCGGAGCTTCAGCTTCGTCCGCAGTGTCGCGGGGTCGATGTCGACGCCGCGCTTCTTGATCTCGAGCGAGCCGATGCCGCGCTCGCGCAGCGCGCGCGCGAGCGCTTTGACGTCGTTCGGCAGCTGCTCGCGGATGCGGAAGCTCTGGACGAACGGGCTCGACACCGGGGCATCCGAGGTGAGGTACGCGATCTTCTCGTCGATCATGCCGGCGCCGAGGGTGCGGGCGACGTCGCCGATCAGGCGCGCGCGGATGATGGCGCCTTCGGGCTCGTGCAGGTATTCGCCGAGCGCGCGCACGTCGGCATCCGGCGCATCGGCGTCGGCCGTGAGCTCCGCCGCGGCGCCGCCGCGCACGACGAGCGCCGCGCGACGGATGCCGGGGCGGGCGAGCACGCCCGTCCAGACGACGAGTTCGATCGTCGCGCCGTCGACCGAGATCCACTGCGTTTCGACGTGACCGGCATCCGCCGGCACGAGGGACCGATCGAACGCGGGGCCGAGCTTGATGCCCGCCGGCAGCTGCGCGGCGAGGCCCCACACCCAGTCGAGCGGGGGCGACCACTCGCCGGTGCCCACCCGCGTCGTGTCGCCGTGGCCGGCCGTCCGGCGGGCAGGGTCGAGCCAGACCGCGTCGATGCCCGCGAGGTCGACGTCCTGCGCACGGGCATGGCGCACGCGCACGGCGTCGCCGAACGGTGCGAGGTTGTACGCGGCGAGGGCGGCGGTGACCTCGTCGGCGTCGACGGCGAGCACGTCGAGACCGATCCCCGCGAGTGCGAGGGCATCGCCGCCGATTCCGCAGCCGAGGTCGGCGACGGCGCGGATGCCGGCGTCGCGGAAGCGACCCGCGTGGGATGCCGCGATCTCGAGCCGCGTCGCCTGCTCGAGCCCCGACCGCGTGAAGAGCATCCGATCGGCGAACGTGCCGAACTTCGTGCGCGCTCGGGTGCGCAGCCGCGCCTGACCGACCGCCGCCGCGACGAGCTCGGGTGCGCGACCGGCCGACCGCAGCCGTGACACGGCGGCGGCGACGTCGTCGGTCGAGTCGAGCGCTCCCAGCTCGTCGACCAGGCGCAGGCCGTCGGGGGTCAGCAGCGCGGTCAGCTCGGCGAGATCCATCCGCCCAGCCTAGGCGCGCGCGGCGCCGACCCCCGTGCCTGACCGGGCGTTCAGCAGCCCGTCACCTTTCGCCATACCGTGGCCGACGACGGCGACAGGCTCGCGACGGTGGCATCGCCCTGGCCGAGGTAGTCCTGGCTTCCGACCGCGTAGTACGGGTTGTACGGGTTCACGCCGTAGCTGATCGCACGACCCGCGGCCTTGTGCTCGGCGAGCGTCGCGGTGACGCACGCGGCTCCCGTCGGCGTCGGCGTCGGAGTCGGAGTCGGCGTCGGAGTCGCAGTCGCGGTGGGCGTCGCCGTCGGCGTGGGGGTCGGGGTCACCGACCGATCGACCCGACGGTTGTTGTCGAAGAAGAACTTCGTGACGTAGGCCGGGTAGTCGATGCTGTTCGTCGACACGTACGATCCGCCCGGGCCGCCGCCGGCCGGCCAGTTGTGGCCGAGGTTCGTGTTCTGGACGAGTGAGACGCGCGGACCGGAGGCGTCCGCGTACAGCGTCTCCGACCCCGCCGTGTTCGTGCCGGCGAGTCCCGCGAGGCTGAACGTCGAGCTCGTTCCCGCGCCGTAAATCGATGCCATGATCTGCGCGTTGAGCGTGTTGTATCCCGGAGCCACGGTCGTGTCGTTCGAGCCGTAGACGACCGAGGTGAGCTGAGTGGCGAAAGACCCGGATGCCGCGCCGGCGAAGGTCGTGCACGTGTTCTTGCCCTGCGCCGGAGTGACGGCGACGCTCGAGATCTGGCCCGACGTGGTACCGACGGTCGGACCGGCGTTGATTCCGATGCCCGCGAAGACGTCGGGGGCGAGGCATCCCATCACCATCGTCTCGCCGCCGCCCGAGCTCAGCCCGGAGACGTAGACCTGCGCTGCGTCGATCCCCAGCGCGGCGCGCGCCTTCAACGCCGCGACGAGGCCGAGCAGGTTGTCGTCGTGCCGGGCGGGCGCCGTGCGCGAGTGGTTGGCGTCGTAGTAGTCCCAGCAGCCGAGCACCACCCCGCCGTTCGGGGCGTCGGGGAGGGCGACGACCATCCCGTACTTCTCGGCGGTCGCGGCCCAGTTGCCGCCTGTCTGCAAGACCGAGGCGGTCTGCACGCAGCCGTGCAGGCTGACCATGAGCGCACGCCCCGACGCGAGCGCGGGCGCGCTCGCGGGCGTGTAGAGGCGCACGTTCATCCCCGCGATCGTCTCCGTGCTCCACGAGCCGGTCGCGGCGGCCGCGGGCGCGGCGAGTCCACCCGTCAGCAGTCCGCCGACGAGCGCGAAGGATGCCGCGAGGCCGGCCAGGCTCCGTCGCCGCTGTCCTGATGGTGAAGGAGTGGTGCGCGAACGCAGGGATGTCATCGTCGACTCCGGTCCGGCTCCCGCCATCGTCCGAGCCCCATTGCCCGGTGGTCCCGGCTGCGGGGAGCCTTGCGATGATCGTAAATGAAACACGATTCAGGAACCAGGTTTATGAAGGGATCCACATGATTGGCACTCGCGTTGCACGAGTGCCAGCCGCGCTCTAGACTTGCCATTAGCACTCCGACCCATCGGGTGCTAATCAGTCTTTTCAGTGACAACGGCAATACGCCACGCCAGAAAGAGGTAAACCGTGTCGGTTTCCATCAAGCCGCTCGAGGACCGCATCGTCATCAAGCAGGTCGAGGCCGAGCAGGTCACGTCCAGCGGTCTCGTCATCCCCGACACCGCCAAGGAGAAGCCCCAGGAGGGCGAGGTCGTGGCGGTGGGCCCCGGCCGCGTCGACGACAACGGCAACCGCGTGCCGCTCGACGTCGCCGTCGGCGATCGCGTCCTCTACTCGAAGTACGGCGGCACCGAGGTGAAGTTCGGCGCCGACGAGTACCTCGTGCTCTCCGCGCGCGACGTCCTCGCGGTCGTCGTCCGCTGATCTCAGCCTGACGAAGGGTCCGGATGCCTCGGCATCCGGACCCTTTGTCGTTCCCGCGGCGCTGGTTGGCAGTCGCGCGACGACCGCATCCTGTCAGGACCGTCATAGAGTGAGACTCATGACACCCGAGGAGACGAAGCGCCAGGAGTCCCTCGGCGGCGTGTACGCGTTCGCGGCGTACTTTCTCTGGGGCTTCATGCCCCTCTACTTCATCCTGCTGGCGCCCATCGGGCCGTGGGAGATCGTCGTCTGGCGGATCCTCTTCTCGCTCGTCTTCTGCGCGATCCTGCTGACCGTCACCCGCACGTGGCCGAAGCTCATCGCGATCCTCCGCGACCGCCGGCTCGTCTTCTGGACGATCGTTGCCGGCCTGCTGATCTACGTGAACTGGCAGGTGTTCCTCCTCGGCATCCTCACCGGGCACGTCATCGAGGGAAGCCTGGGCTACTTCATCAACCCGATCGTGACGGTGCTGCTGGGGGTCCTCGTCCTCGGCGAGAAGCTCCGCACCGCGCAGTGGGTCGCGATCGCCTTCGCCGCCCTCGCCGTCGTCGTCATCATCGTGGCGTACGGCTCGT
>QFPD01000212.1 GCA_003248845.1 Microbacterium sp.
GGTTCAAATCCCGCCGTCACCGCCACGAAAACCCCCGACTCGTCGGAGGTTTTCTTTGGAGCAAGAGCAGACCCGCGACCTTCTCCCCGTACACTTGCGGGCATGAGCGCGACCTCAGATCGGGATGCCGCGATCGCGCGTCTCGAGCAGGATTTCGGGGCCCTCTTCGCCCGCATCCGCGTGAACTGGCGTGAAGCGGCCGCAACGGTGCACCCCGATCTGCAGCCGCTCGGCTATCGCGTGCTCGCAGCGCTCGCCGACGGCACCGTGACATCGGCCGGTGAGATCATCGACCGCTTCCAGACCGACAAGTCGGCCGTCAGTCGTCAGCTCCGCCAGCTCGAAGAGCTCGGCCTCGTCGAGAGTCGACCCGACCCCGTCGACCGCCGTGCCCGCGTCCTGGCCGTCACCGACCTCGCGCGTGAGCGCATCGCGGCGGCCCGCAGCGATCGCGAGGCCCGTCTCGGCGCGCGACTGGACGCCTGGAGCGCCGACGACCTCGAACTCGTCTCCGCACTGTTGCGTGACCTCGCCCGCTGAGCGCGCGCCTGGCTAGGCTCGTGCCATGGATGCCGCGGCGTGGACCTTCCTCATCCTCGGGGCCGCGGTCGTCGCGTTCGTCAGTGGGCGAATCCCGCTCGCCGTCGTCTCGGTCGGCGTCGCCCTCGCCCTGTGGGCGACGGGTGTCCTGACGCTCGGCGAAGCCCTGTCGGGATTCGGGGATCCGACCGTCCTCTTCATCGCGAGCCTGTTCGTCGTCAGTGAGGCGCTGGATGCCACGGGCGTGACCGCCTGGCTCGGCCAGCAGGTCGTGACCCGGGCGGGAACGGGACGGATGCGGCTGACGGTCGTCATCGGCGCGATGGTGGCGGTGCTGTCGGCGTTCATCTCGATCAACGGAGCCGTCGCCGCCCTCCTCCCCGTCGTCGTGGTGGTGGCGGTGCGGGCGGGACTCGTCCCGTCGAAGATGCTCATCCCCCTCGCGTTCGCGGCGAGCGCGGGGTCGCTCCTCACCCTCACGGGCACGCCCGTGAACATCGTCGTGTCGGAGGCCGCCGCGGCGGCCGGCGGGCGAGAGTTCGGCTACTTCGAGTTCGCGCTCGCGGGAATCCCGCTCGTCCTCCTCACGATCGCGACGGTGGCACTCGGCGGCGATCGCCTGCTGCCCGCGCGCACGCCGGAGCACTTCGGCGATGCCGCCGACTCGGTCGACGCGAGTGAACTCGCCCGCGCCCTGCGCTCGAGCTATGACGTCTCCCTCGAGACGGGCGCACTGTTCAGCGCACGACTGGGTGTCGCCGAAGTGCTGGTCGCCCCGCGGTCGAGCCTCATCGGACGTACCGTGACGGTCGGCATGACGACGCGCGACGACGGCCTCGTCATCCTCGGTCTCCGTCGCGGCGAGGACGACGGGGCGGGGTCCACGCGGACGACGGGGACCGGGACGCTCACGCTTCAGGCCGGTGACGCCGTGCTCGTGCAGGGTCCGTGGGGCGCGCTGACGCGCTATGCGCGGTCGGCGGACGTCATCGCCGTCACCCCGCCGCAGGCCGTCCAGCGCGCCGTCCCGCTCGGCCGTGGGGCGAAGCGCGCTCTCGTCATCCTCGGCGTCATGATCGTGCTCCTCGCCACCGGAGTCGTGCCTCCCGCGGTCGCGGGCCTGCTGGCCGCGGGCGCGATGATTCTCACCCGCGTGCTGACCGTGCCGCAGACGTATCGCGCGATCGAGTGGACGACCGTCATCCTCATCGCCGGAATGGTGCCCCTGTCGGCCGCCTTCATCTCGACGGGCGCCGCCACGCGAGTCGCGGATGTCGTTCTCGGGGTCATCGGCGACAGCGCACCTCAGCTCGCGCTGCTCGTCCTGTGCGTCGTCACCATGGTCCTCGGTCAGTTCATCTCCAACGTCGCGACGGTTCTCATCGTGACGCCGATCGCGCTCGCGATTGCTCAATCGCTCGAGCTCAGCGTCCTCCCGTTCATGATGGCGCTGACGGTCGCCGGGGCTGCGTCCTTCCTCACCCCGATCGCGACACCCGCGAACCTCATGGTGCTGCAGCCCGGCGGCTATCGCTTCGGCGACTACTGGCGTCTCGGCATCCCGCTGATGATCGTCTACCTCGCCGTCGCCGTGCTCTACGTGCCGCTCGTCTGGCCGTTCTGACCCCGTCAGTCCGCGAGGCCGAACAGCTGCAGCGGGTGGGTGAGCCGCCACCAGGCGTCGGGGTCGGGGATGTCGGCGGTCAGGCGGGCGGTCGTCGACGCCGTGCCGAGTGGCCCCTTCATCGAGACGGTGCCGACCTCGGAACCCCCGGCGCGGGCATCGCCGAGCGCCAGGTCGGAGGCGACGGGAGCCGCTTGCGCGTTCCACAGCAGCAGCGACAGGTCGCCTGTCGTGACGACCTGCGCCGTGGCGCCCCACTTCGTGGTCACGGTGCCCACCAGGGTGCCGGTCGGGAGGGTCGTCGGCACGGATGTCTCAGCGGCGACCTCGTTCAGCAGGCGGGCGGTCTCGCTGTCGCGTGCCGCGTCGTCGGGCTGCGCGAGCGCGACGGCGTACACGCGCACGGTCGCGTCGCCGACCGGCTGCACCTTCGCGGCGAGGAGGTTGTAAAGGTCTGTGAGGCTGCCGGTCTTCAGCCCCACGACCGACGGGTCGGCGAGGAGGTCGTTGGTGTTCACGACCTCGCCGGCGCCGGGGAGGTCAACCGCCGGCGTCCGGACGATCTCTGCGATGACGGGGTCGGCCAGCGCCAGACGCGCGAGCGTGATGAGGGATGCCGGGTCGGCGGCGTTCCCGGGGTCGATCCCGGTCGGCTCGACGACGGTGATGCCGGGCAGGTTCTTGCGATCCAGCCACGCGCGCGCAGCCTTCGCGAACACCGTGTCGGTCGGCCAGATCGTGCTCGCGAGGCGATCGGCGTAGTTGCCGGCCGATCCGATCAGCATGCCCTGCAGCATCTGGTACTGGCTGAGGCTGCCGTCGACGGGCACGTCGAGCGCCGACTCGTCCTCGGCGAGATAGTCGTAGTACGTCTCCTGGTCGTCCTCGTCGAAGGTGAATGACGGCCCGCTCTCGCCCACGGTGAGGGGCATCTCATCGAGCACCATCAGCGCGGTCACGAGCTTGGTGATACTCGCCATCGGGACGGCGTCGCCCGTCGAGGCGGGCGTCGCGTCGATCCCGGCCACGCCGACGGCCGCGGAGCCCTGGCTGGGCCACACGACCGCGGTCGGTGTCCCGACGAGGTCGGAGACGGCAGCGGGCTCGATGTGCGGAGCGACCGCCCACAGGGGCCACAACAAGGTCGTCGCCGCGTACGCACCGACGAGTCCGAGACCCGAGAGGATCGGCACGACGACCCCGGGTCTCAGGGGTGACCGGTGCGGGCGGCGCGCGAGCAGATCGGGCGCGATCTCGGTGCCAGGTGTCGTGCGCGCGGCGACCGCGCCGTCGTCCAGCCAGCCGAGCGCTTGCCGGCCGCGCGCATTGCGCACCACGATGGCGTCGGGGTCGGATGCCGCGACGTTCTCACCCGCCGTGTTCGCCACCGCGTCGCGATGCGCCCGCCGAGAGGTCGCGGGAGCGTCGTCGATGGTCACCCGACCAAAGTTACCCGGTGCGCGGCTATACTCGTCGTCACAACCACGGGAGTCCGGTGAGCCGGGCTGAGAGGAAGCGATCCACGCTTCGACCGTCGAACCTGATCCGGATCATGCCGGCGCAGGGAGGAGAGAATATGCACGCGTCTGCGTCCCCGTCCACCGTCCACTCTTCGGATGCCGGCGGCACCCGCACGAACGGCCCCCGTTCCGGGCGCCTGCGCTGGCGGGTCGTCGACATCGTCGTCGCGAGCGTGATCGGCGTGGCATCCGGCCTCATCTTCCTGCTCTGGAACATCGGCTACCTCGGCCCGAAGTCGATTCTCGAGCCGCTGCTGCCGGGTCTGCAGGGTCTTCTCGACGGGCCGTGGTTGTTCGCCGGTGTGCTCGGTGCGCTCATCATCCGCAAGCCGGGTGCGGCGATCTACACCGAGACGCTCGCGGCGGTGGTCTCGGCGCTCATCGGCAACCAGTGGGGCGGATTCCTCACGCTCGAGGCGGGCTTCGTGCAGGGCCTCGGCGCCGAGCTCATCTTCCTCATCTTCTTCTACCGCGCGTGGAGCCTGCCGGTCGCGATCCTCGCCGGTGCGGGAGCGGCGATCGCGGGCGGCATCAACAACCTCATCCTGTGGTACGCCGGGGCGGATGCCGTGTTCACCGTCATCTACCTCATCAGCACCACTGTCTAGGGCGCCGTGATCGCGGGAGCGCTGTCGTGGTTCCTCGCGCGCGGCATCGCTGCGACGGGCGCGCTCGACCGCTTCGCGTCGG
>QFPD01000213.1 GCA_003248845.1 Microbacterium sp.
CGATATCGATGCCGCACGCGGCCATCGCTTCGCTGGCGATGTCGGACAGCCCCGTCGCGAGGAGGTTGTTGTCCAGCTGCCGCCCGAGCAGGTACTCGGCGGAGAGGTAGGCGACGCCCTTCGCCTGCGCATCCCGCTGGCGCTTCTGATCCTCGAGCCATCGGGCCATCAGGTAGTCGCGTACCGTCGTGGCGAACGCGATGTAGCGGTCGTTCGACGTGGATGCCGAGAGCGCGACCCCGCGCTCGTAGTTGAGATTGCGTAGGAACTGGCGCACGAAGCCGTCGACCGAGCTCGCGGGCCCCGTGACGGGGGCGAGGGCGAGCGGATGCGTGGCACCGAGCGGGTGCGCGGACTCGGATGTGATGTCAGATGCGGTCACGTACAAAAACGTACACACTGCGCGAGGGCAGTCGTTACCCGCTCGACCCTTGCGGGCGAGAATTTACAGGAGTGTCACGACGCGGTCGCTCGCGAACCCTGCGCGGAGGCATGCGACTCCTTCGCGAGCGCGGCGCGCGCGGCATCCAGGTCGGCGGCAGCCCGCCCGACGGCGTCCTCGGCCTGCTGGACCCGGCGCTGCGCGAACGTCGAGGCGCCGAAGCGCTCGCGCACCCGGTCTTCTCCCTCGCGAACGAGCGTGTAGATGTACGCCGTGGCGATCAGGATCACCTGCGCGGACAGATTGATCCACAGCAGCAACGCGATCAGAGCGGCGAAGGAAGCGAGGAGGGGGTTCGACTTCGCTCCCCCGACGAACAGTCCCGATAGCTGCTGCAGCACCGTCAGCCCGACGGCGCCGAGGAGGGCGCCCGTCCACAGTGCATGGGCGGGTGCCCGCACGCCCGAGAGCACGCGGAACAGGACGGCGATCGCGACGGCATCCAGAGCGAACGTGACGCCGATCGCGAGGAGGCGCCCACCCCAGGCGATCGCGGGGTCGTGCTCGCTCGCCCCGAGCCATCCCGCGACGATCCCGAGCCCCGCGGTGCCGAGCATCGTCGCGGCCGCCGACGCCAGCAGCGCGCCACCGGCGCCGATCGCGAGCGCGAGGTTGCGGAGCATCACGAGCCAGAACGGCACGTCATCGGTCGTGCGGTCGCACACGACGCGGATCGCCGATCGCAACGAGCCGATCGCCCCGATGGCGGCGCCGACGAGTCCGATCGCGGCGATCACGCCCGCGATCGACAGCCCTGTGGGTGCGGGGATGGCGTCCGGGTCGACGAGCCCACCCGGGCCGACGAGTCCCGGGACGGCACCGTCGACGGCGTCGATGAGAGCCGCCCACGCCTCCGTGTTGCCGGCGAGCCAGAGCGCCGCGATGGAGAAGCCGAGGAGCACCGCGGCGAAGATCGAGAACAGCGCCCGGTAGGTGACGCTGTCGGCGAGCATCGCGCCGCGGCGCTCGCTGTAACGCAGAAACGCGCGCACGGGGGTCAGTGCGAGGGCGCGGGCGGTGATGCGCGTGACGTCCATGCCGCCCAGGATATGTGCGGCCGCGCTTTTGCCGCGGGGACTTGACAGCGGCGTGACGGTACCGCGTGGCCTCAGCCGAGCGCGAAGGTCCCCGCAGCGAGGACCCCTGCCCACGCCCCCGCGAGAAGAAAGGGCCCGAAGGCGATGGCGGTCTGCCGCGTCGCACGCCCGCGCACAAGCAACACGGCCGCCGCCACGCCGCCGAAGACAAAGGCGGCGAGGGTGCCCACAGCGAGCGCCGACCATCCGGTGAATCCCAGGACCATGCCGATCACACCCGCGAGCTTCACGTCGCCACCGCCGAGCGCACCGCGCCCGCCGCCCCTCCCTGCGCCGCGCCCGACGGCACGGACGAGCCAGAAGAACACGAACAGGATGCCCCCGCCCGCCGCCGCCTGCCCGAACGGCACCCAGGATCCTCCCACGAGGGACGCCGCAGCGAACAGGGTCGCGAGAACGGGATACGCCGGGAGCACGATGGCGTTCGGCAAACGGTGCGTCGCGGCGTCGATCTCGGCCAGCAGCACACTGACCGCCGCGAAGTACAGATACGCGACGGCCGTCAGCACGCCGGCGACGACGGTGGCGCCGGATATGCCCGATCCGCTGAGTCCCGCCTGCACACCGGGCACGGTCGACCGCATGGCCACGAAGACGGCGACGGCGAGGAAGGCGGCCGCGGTCGCCGACGCGAACGGCAGCCCGTCGCGGGGAGCCGGCAGCGACGCTCCCGTGAATCGCGCCCGTACGCCCGTCAGACGCCACCCGACGACGGCGCCGACGGCGGCGACACCGGCGAACGCGAGCACGTGGAGCATCGAGAGCACAGAAGCTCCTTTCCGGGCAGGTGGGGACCCACGGTACTGGGCCGCGGCATCCCCGCGCGGATTCTCTCCACAGGGCGCGCCCGCGCTGCGCAGAACCCGCGTCGCCGCTACGGGCTGATCAGGACGGGCGTCCCGGCGGGGAGCTGGGCGAGCCGATCGGTCGCGGGCCCGTCGAGGTAGATGCAGCCGAAGGAGTTCGGGCCCGACCGCTCGTGGTAGTAGTGGAACGCCGTCACGGCGACTTCTCCCCCATCGAACCCCGCAAGCGTCGGCGACTGCACGCCGAGGTAGACGAGCGGATGCCCCCGTGTGTAGGCGAACTCGGGCACGACCCGCGTCAGCATGATGAACGTGCGTCCGACGGGCGTCGGCGTGCTCTCTTTGCCCCACGAGAAGTCGCTCGCCACGCGCTCCCGGCCGGTCTCGCCGACGATGTCGATCGTGTGCGCGGTGAGCTGGACGTCGACGTAGGACGTCGCGAACGAGAACTCCACATCGGCGGCCCGCAGCCAGCCGACGGCCTGGGCCGCGCTGCCCTCCGGAGGCCGACCCTGACGCCCCGAGAGCAGTACCTTCACCCAGTGCGTATCGTGCACGACCACCGGCACGATCGCGCCGCCGTACGCCGCGTCGCGCGCAAGGTACCCGATCGGTGCTCCCCCGGGTGCGGCGAAGATCGGCGCGCGCGCAAGCGGGCGGGCGAGCTCGCCGGTGAGCACGCCGAAGGGGTCGTCGTCGACGGGCAGTGCCGCGTTCACAGACCACACGTCGATCTGCGGGAGCGCGGCGGTGTCGTACACGGTCACGTCGGCGGGCGGGCCGCTGTCAGTCGGGACGGCCGCAGCAGTGGGGCTCACAGTCGGGGAAGGCACGGCGGATGCCTCGACATCTTCAAGCGAGTCGCTGCGGCCCGACGGCGTGAGGACGACCCCGACGGCGAGCGCTGCCGCACCGGCGACGGCGAGCGCCGTGATGATCCACGGCGCACGGGGGTGACGGATGCGGTCGTCCACGGTTCCATGGTCGGGGTTCGGCGGCGGAGCGACAAGTCGTCACGGCGCGGTGGCGCGGTCAGGTGTGCGGGCAGGCGCGGCGGAGGGGGCCGGGTATGCTCCCCCGACCCCCTCCGGGATCCCTCCGCTGGGCTGAGGCTCAGGCGGTGGTCTTCGCGCGGCGCGCGCCCTTCGCGGACGACGTCCTCACCGTTCCGGTCACGACGTCGCTCTCGGCGTGCGCGCCCCTGCGGGCGGCGCGCACCTCGTCGAACGACGTGCCGTAGTACGCGGCCTCCATGAGCGTCTCCATGTCGGCGATCATCGGCATGCGCGGGTTCGCCGGCGCGCACTGATCGCCGTAGGCGGCCATCGCGAGGTCGTGCAAGCCCGCGATGAACGCGGTCTCGTCGACGCCCTGCTCACGGAACGACCGCTCGATGCCCACCCTGTCGCGGAGCTCCTCGACGGCCCGTGCGTAGCTCTCGACGCCCTCTTCGGGGGTCGACGCCGGCAGCCCGAGGTGCTTCGCGATCTCCTGGAACCGCTCGGGCGCGATGTAGCGCTCGTACTTCGGCCAGCTCGTGAGCTTCGTCGGCACCTGACCGTTGTAGCGGATGACGTGCGGCAGGTAGACCGCATTCGTCCGCCCGTGCACCAGGTGGTAGGTCGCACCCGTGACGTGCGCCATCGCGTGCACGATGCCGAGGAACGCGTTGCCGAACGCCATGCCCGAGATGGATGCCGCATTGTGCATCTTCTCGCGAGCTCTGATGTCCTCGGCATCCGTCGAGTTCGGTTGCGCCTTGGCGCTGCGCTCGATGTTCTCGAAGATCAGCTTGATCGCGTGGAGGCACAGGCCATCGGTGTAGTCGTTCGCGTACACCGACACGAACGCCTCGGTGGCGTGCGTCAGCGCGTCGAAGCCGGCGTCGGCGACGAGGAATCCGGGCAGCACCTTGGTGAGAACGGGGTCGATGATCGCCACCGAGGGGGTGAGCGCGTAGTCGGCGAGCGGGTACTGCATGCCCGTCTCGTCATCGGTGATGACCGCGAACGGCGTCATCTCGGAGC